>CBILOJ010000036.1:0-12541 GCA_966238525.1 uncultured Methylophilaceae bacterium
ATCGTGCTCGAGCGCGGGCATATCGTCGAACGCGGCAGCCATCTCGAACTGATGAAGCAGCGCGGCATCTACGCCCAGCTCTGGCGGCTGCAGCAGCGGCAGGACAAGGAGATTGCGGCGAGCGAGGCCGCCGCGCCGGCTTCGACCCCGCCATAAACCCGTTTCAACCCGGCGGCCCGGACACGCTACGAGGTCGCCGCAGACGAAAGGAAACCATGCGCCCCTTGAACATTTTGACCTGGCATACGCACGGCAGCTATCTCTACTACCTCACGCAGGCACCGCACCGCTTCTTCGTCGTCTCCAAACCCGGCCGGCCGCCGGGTTATGGCGGGCGCTGCGGCCATATGCCGTGGGGCGACAACGTGATCGATATGCCGGCCGACGAGGCCAAGAATCATCAGTTCGATTGCATTATTTTCCAGGACGACCACCAGTACCTGCACGATCAGTTCGAATACCTGACCGCCGCGCAGCGGACGCTGCCCGCCATCTACATCGAGCACGACACGCCGCGCGAGCATCCGACCGACATGCGCCATCCGGTCGACGATAGCAATGTGCTGCTGGTACACGTGACGCATTTCAATGCCTTGATGTGGGATAACGGCCATACGCCGGTCAAGGTGATCGAGCACGGCGTCATGGTGCCCGCAGGCGTGACTTATCGCGGCGACAAAGCCCGCGGCGTGGTGGTGGTCAACAACATTGCGCGGCGCGGGCGCCGGCTCGGCGGCGACGTGTTTGCCGCCGCGCGCGAGCAGGTGCCGCTGGATCTGGTCGGCATGGGCGCCGAGGAGGCGGGCGGTATTGGCGAAGTGCTGCATGCGCAATTGCCGGCTTTCGTCGCCGACTACCGCTTCTTTTTCAATCCGATTCGTTATACCAGCCTCGGGCTCGCCGTGATCGAGGCGATGATGCTGGGCGTGCCGGTGGTCGCGCTGGCGACGACGGAAATGGCGACCGTGATCGAAAACGGCAAATCGGGTTTTGCCGACACCAATGTCGATGCGCTGATCGAACACATGCGCGAGCTGCTGCGCAATCCGGCTTTGGCACGCGCGCTCGGCGAACAAGGGCGGAAGCAGGCGACCGAGCGTTTCAACATCAACCGTTTCGTCGCTGACTGGAACGCGGCCTTGGCCGATGTTACCGGCATGGCGCTGCTGGCGTCCTGCGTGGCCTGACGCGGAACGGCGCGGACTGGTTAGCGGGTTCTAATTCGCCTGCGCCCTGAGACGAAAGGAAAAAGATGCCGGCGGTCGATTGGGGTGCGGTATTCATGTTCGGCTTGTCACCGGTGGAACTGGTCGTGCGCGGCACGCTGGTCTACTGGTTCCTGTTCTGCATTTTTCGCTTTTTCCTGCACCGCGACGTCGGTGAACTCGGCATCGCCGACCTGCTGGTACTGGTGATCATCGCCGATGCTTCGCAGAATGCCATGGGCAGTGAATACAAGTCGATTGCCGACGGCTTCGTCCTGATCGTCACCATCGCCAGCTGGAGCTATCTGTTCAATTTCCTGAGTTTTCGCTACTCGTGGTTCCGGCGATTCACCACGCCGGGGCCGCTCTGCCTCGTGCGCGACGGCAGGCGGCTCCGCAAGAACATGCGCCGCCAATTCATTACCGATGAAGAACTCGATGCCATGGTGCGCAGTCATGGCATCGAGCATATCGAGGAAATCAAGCGCGCCTATCTCGAGTCGGACGGGCAGCTCAGTGTTATTCCCTACGGCAAAGAGGAGCATAGCGGACTCCCGTGAGATGGGGGCTTCAGCCCAGTGCGGACTTCCCCGGCAATATGCTAAAACCGCGCGACGCTTAAAACAAAACCCGCCGTAGCGGGTTTTGCATTTCCATGTGCGTCAATGCGCCTTGTGCTTGTTCGGCGGCATATTGCGCGTGCCGCTGTTGACCCCTTCCTGGGTGTTCTGGCCGGCACGGGTTTCCTGGTCCTGTCCGACAGTGCCCACGCCGGTGGTGGTGTCGCTCGGCGATACTACGCCCTTGTCGCCGGTCACCACGCCGGTGGTACCGCTGGCGCCGGTGCGTTCCGCGCTGGAATCGTTGTTATTGGCTGCCGACGCCGCGCTGGCGGCGCAAGCCAGAACCGCGGCGAACAGGGCTGGAATGAGTTTTTGCATGGTATTTCTCCAAATCAAATAGTGCTTACAGCTTAAGCGGCATCGGCCGCGGGCTGGATAGGAGAGCGCACGAAATCCATGTAGGACATAGACGGGCAAGTAAAAAAAACCCGCCGAAGCGGGTAGGAGAGCAGGCCGGTTGTGGTTTTCGGTCAGTGCCAGGATGTACTTTGTATCGACGGCGTGGGATCTATCGATGAACGCTGCACGGGCGTGGACTGGCTTTCCGTCAGGCTGAGGAAGGCCAGCAGGTCGGCATTGAACTGGTCCTTGTGCGTGATGACCAGCGCATGCGGCGCATCGTCGTAGACCTTGAAGTCGGCGAACGGCAGCATCGCCGCGGTGCGCTTGCCGCTGGCGTCGATCGGCACGGTCTTGTCCGCCTTGCCGTGCACGATCAGCGTCGGTACCTGGATGGCGGCGAGGTCGGCGCGGAAGTCCGACATGCTGAACGATTCCAGGCATTTCAAGGTGGCGATGGGCGAGGCCATGGAGGCGAGCGTCTGCGTCCAGGTCAGGGTGTCCTTGCTCACCGTGTCCTTTAGCATCGATTCGCCATAGAACTGCTTGCCGAAGGTGCTGAGGAAATCGAAGCGGTCCTTCTGCAGCGATTCGTACATCTTGGTAAAAACTTCCTTGTCCACGCCTTCCTCGTTGTCGTCGCGCTTGAGCATCATCGGCGTGACGGAGCTGACGAATACCGCGCGCGCGACGCGATGGCCGTTGTGGCGGGCCAGATAGCGCGCGACTTCGCCGCCGCCCATGGAAAAGCCGACCAGCGTCACGTTGTCGAGCTCGAGGCCGTCGATCAGGCCCTTGAGATCGTCCGCCAGCGTGTTGTAATCATAGCCTTCGGCCGGCTGGTCCGACATGCCGAAACCGCGCCGGTCGTAGCTGATGACGCGATAGCCGTTCTGCGTCAGCGGCATGAACTGGTATTCCCACATGGCATGGGTCAGCGGCCAGCCGTGAATCAGGATGACCGGATTGCCGTTGCCCATATCCTGATAGTAAAGCTCGACCGGACAGCCATTGGCGGCCTGGTTGACTTGAATCATGCTCATGGTTTCTCCTAAATTGGATATCGTCGCAGATAAAACCCAAGCCTAACGTGCCGACCGGAACGGCGTTTGTACGGCCGGAACCGCAACTATGTGGGCTGGGCAGCTTTAACCGCATTCAGGCAAAAAAGAAGCCGCCGAGAAGCGGCGGCCCAAGCGGGGGGAAGTAGCGATTGCTACAAGGCTATTTTCACTGAATCGGTAATCCGCTTCCGTGCGACAGATCACAAGGATCAATAAAAAACCCGCCGCAGCGGGTTGCATGAAGCCAGTTCTCTATTTGGAGTAATAATTGCGCTTGCCGTGATCGGTGGTGCCCGGCGTTTCGCTGTTACCGAGACGCTTCTTGCCTTCCGGATCGGAAGGCTCGCCATAGGCATTGGGTCCCTTGGTGGGATCGCCGCGATTCTCGATATTCGGGTTGCTCGGGCGTACCTGCTCGGTCTGGCGCTGTGTTTCTTCAGGGCTGAGGCGCTTGCGCGCGCCGGGTTCATCGGCAGCAAAGCTGCTGCAAGCGAAGCCGGCCATCATTACCAGTGCTAGAAGTTTCCGCATGTCGAATCGTCCTTGTCGAGTGACAAAAACTCAATCTATGCGCAAAAGCGGGCCGGCCGTATCAGCGATGCCGGGAAATTGCTGTAGGAATTGAAGAAGGAGGGAAGCTTTAACCGGCACAGCTCCCGCAAGCCGGGCGGATACGATTAAAGCCTCATTCCCGGATTTGCAGACCGAAGTAGATGCGCGACTGCTCCTGCGCTTCGGTGTCCGGACCATACTCGCGGCCGACCGCGGCCAGCACGGAGAATTCCTCGTTCAGCTCCCAGTTCAGGCCGAAATTGACCAGCGACTGCACATCGTGCGGATTGACGGTCTCGTGCAGCTCCGCCATGCATTCCACATGCGCGCCGCATTTGTGCGTGAGTACCATGCCGCCCAGCCACTGCTCGGGGCCGGCCGTATCGAAATTCCTGCCGACTTCGCCGACCACTTCGAAACCGCCGATTTCCATCGCGGCTTCCACCGGCAGGAACAGTTGCTCGCCGGGGTCGGCCAGGCTGCGGCGGCCGGAAACGGTGTGCCAGTCGGAGGAAAGCTGCGGGTAGATCGACATATCGAAGCCGGCGTTCTCGTGATCAATGAAGCGCCACTTCACGCCGACGCCGACGCTGCCCAAGCCGTTGCGCCAGCCTTCGCCCGATTCATGCACGTGGTTCAGCGGCGCTTCCAGTTTCAGCTGCACGTGATCGCCCACGCCGTAATTCAGGTCCGCCACCGGCAATTCCACTTCGGTTTCGCCGTGCGTATGGTTGCGAATGGCGGCAATGTTGATTTCCCAGTTGCCGTCGCCCGGTGTTTCCGGATCGTCGGTCACCATAGGCGGGCCGCCGAGCGCCCAGGCCGGAGCGGCCGGGTATAACAGGACAGGGAAAGCGGCGGCGAGCAGGAAGGCGGATAAACGACGAAGCGTGGTCTGTGGCTGAGTGGGCATGCTTGTGGTCAGGGCGGATTAAATGCGCAGCAAGTTTAGCTTTTATTGCGCTGTCGCAGAAGGGTTCGAGCCGATTTTCTGCCGGTGCTCCAATATCAGGCTGGTGGCAGGCAAACAAAAACCCGCCGTAGCGGGTTGGGTTGGGGTGCCGTTCGCGTTAGCGGTTGCTCGAATTCGGCGGCGTGTTGGGCGTGCCGGCGTTGTTACCGTCACGGGTATTTTGCCCGGCGCGCGTTTCCTGGTCGTTGCCGACCGAACCTGAACGCGTGTCAGTCGAAGAGCTGCCGCTAGTGGCATTGGAAGAGCCGCTGGTGGTCATGTCGCTATTGGAGGAATCGTGCTTGTCCATATCGTTGGCCAGCGCGAAACCACTGGTGCCGGTAAGCATGACGACGCATATCAGGGAAATGAGCTTACGCATATCTCTCTCCTATCAGTAATAAAAGGTGAGTACAGCGTAAATTCCTGAGGCAGCGGCAGATATAGGCCTAAGGCTGAACTCCTTGTAGGAATAAGGGCGGTTGGAGGCAGGATATCCGGCTGCTGCGTGAGCACTAACCGGTAAGCGCCACGACCACGGCTGCTTCGTCGATGCCAGCCGCGGCCGGCATGCCGATTTTCAAGCCGTGGCCGCCGGCAACGAATCCAGTGAGTTGCAGGCCGCAAGCCAGCTGCAAACCGGCTTCTCCAGCAAGATCGTCCGTCGGCATGCGCGAAACCGTGCCTGCAAGCAAATTGCGGTCGTCTTCAGTATCGATCGCCTGTCCGATACCTACCGCCGTCGCCTTGCACAAGACCAGCACCTGCAAGTCGGGCTGCAGGCCCAGCAGTTGCGCGCTCTCGGCCGTGACCCTGGCATAAAGCACGGTATCCGCGTCCAGCGCCAAGCTGATTCTGATGGCGTTTTCATGCACGGTCAGCGTGACTATCCTGCCGCGGAACATGTTGCGCATGCTGGTGCGCAGCCCGAGCGCGGCCACATCGGGCCTGCCGGGTTGCTGCGGCGGGCTTGCGAAGCCCGACAGTACTTCGGCGCGTGCTGTGGCCAATCTGCGTGCCGCTTCCAGCACCTGCCGGCCGGCCTCGGTGAGCACGGCGCCGCCGCCGCCCGCGCCGCCCACCGCTTTGGCCACGAGCATGGTGCCGGCCAGATTGCTCAGGGTTTCTATCGCCTGCCAGGCTGCCTTGTAGCTGACTCCGGCTGCGCGTGCGGCCTCGGAAATCGAGCCGGCTTCGCCGATGCGGCGCAGGATTTCGATGCGCTTGTCGACAATCTCGTGGCCGAGCGTGGCGGCGAGGCGAGGCGTGGGCTGGCGCATGACGGTTATCTACTTTCGACTCAAGGATTGCTATACTCGCTATTCTATTCCTGAATAGCGCAATCTCTCCATGTATCTTGCTCGCCTCTTTCTTCTTGCTCTCGTGTTCATGCCGGCACTGCCGTCGGCAGCCGCCGAAGTCAGCGTGGCCGTAGCGGCCAATTTCACCGCGCCGATGAAACAGATCGCCGCCGCCTTCGAGCGCGATACCGGGCACAAAGCCGCGCTCGCTTTCGGTTCCACCGGCAAGTTTTATGCACAGATCGCGCATGGCGCGCCATTCCAGATGCTGCTGGCCGCCGACGATAAAACGCCGGCCCGACTGGTGCAGGATGGCCTGGCCGTCGACAGTACCCGGTTTACCTACGCCGTCGGCAAGCTGGTGCTGTGGAGTAGGCAACGCGGCTTGGTCGACGATCGCGGCGAGGTGCTGAGTACGGGAACGTTTGAACGTTTGGCATTGGCCGATCCCAAACTGGCACCTTATGGCGCAGCGGCCATCGAGACCATGACCGCACTCGGCCAGCTGCAACGGCTGCAACCGCGTTTCGTCCAGGGCGAGAACATCGCCCAGGCTTACCAGTTCGTGGCAACGGGCAACGCGCCACTCGGTTTCGTTGCCCTGTCACAGGTCTATGCCGATGGCCGTATTACGCAAGGATCGGGCTGGATCGTGCCGGCCAAGCTGCACGCGCCGATTCGACAGGATGCCGTCATCCTCAAAACCGGCGCTGACAATCCGGCTGCGGTGGCGCTGGCAGCTTATCTGCGCAGCGAGAAAGCGCGCACCATCATTCGCGCTTTCGGCTACGATTTCTGATATGCCATTTGGAATCGAAACCTGGCAGGCGATCGCGCTGACGCTCAAGCTCGCCGGCCTCACCACGCTGTTGCTGCTCGTCGCCGCCACGCCGCTGGCCTGGTGGCTGGCACGTACATCGTCGCGCTGGCGTGCGCCGATCAGCGCCATCGTCGCCTTGCCGCTAGTGCTGCCGCCGACCGTGCTCGGTTTCTATCTGCTGGTGACGATGGGGCCGAACGGGCCTATCGGCCAGCTGACGCAGGCCTGGGGGCTGGGCACGCTGGCTTTCACCTTCGGCGGCCTGCTGCTCGGTTCCATCATCTATTCGTTGCCGTTCGCGGTACAACCGTTGCAACACGCGTTCGAGGCCGTGGGTCAGCGGCCGCTGGAAGTGGCCGCCACCTTGCGCGCACGTCCGCTCGATGCCTTTTTTACCGTCGCCTTGCCGTTGGCGCGGCCCGGTTTCATCACCGCCGCCATCCTGAGTTTCGCCCATACCGTGGGTGAGTTCGGCGTAGTACTGATGATAGGCGGCAACATCCCGGGCAAGACGCGCGTCATCTCCACTGAAATCTATGGCCACGTCGAAGCGATGGAGTACGCCCAGGCGCATTGGCTTGCCGCCGGCATGGTGGTCTTTTCGTTCGCCGTGCTGCTCGGGCTGGCGCTGCTCAACCGCAGGCACGGGCGCTTGATGCCATGAGCCCGGATCTGGATCGAATAAGCCTGACCCTGCCGCGTGCCGGTTTCGAGCTGGCGGTGGACATGGCGTTGCCGCAACGCGGTATTACCGTGCTCTATGGCGTTTCCGGTTCCGGCAAGACCAGCGTGCTGCGCTGTGTGGCCGGCCTGGAACGGGCGCACAACGCGCTGGTGCGCATAGGCGGCGACGTGTGGCAGGACGACGCAGCCGGCATTTTCATGCCGGCATGGCGGCGACCCGTCGGTTATGTTTTCCAGGAAGCCAGCTTGTTCGAGCATCTCGACGTGTGGCGCAATCTCGAGTACGGCCTGCGCCGGAGCAGGGCACAGGCGCGTCAGGCATTGCACGACGCCATCGATCTGCTCGGCATCGAAACGCTGTTGCCGCGAAGCGTCCACGGCCTTTCCGGCGGCGAGCGCCAGCGGGTGGCGATCGCCCGTGCGCTGGCGACGCAGCCGCAATTGTTGCTGCTGGACGAACCGCTGGCTGCACTCGACCATGCGCGGCGCCGCGAGATATTGCCCTGGCTGGAGCGCATGCGCGACGAGCTCAGCATGCCCATGCTCTACGTCACGCATGCCGCGGACGAGATGGCGCGACTGGCGGATTTTCTTGTCGTGCTGGAGCAGGGACGAGTCAAGTCGGCCGGACCGGTAGCCCAAGTGCTGACCGCGGCCGAAGGGCCGCTCGCGATCGGCAGCGATGCCGGCGCCTTGCTGCAGGGGCGGGTCGTCATACGCGATGCCGAGTGGCAGCTGGCGCGCGTCGATTTCGCCGGCGGCAGCCTGTGGGTGCGCGATGATGGCTTGGCGCTGGGCCGCCAGGTGCGTCTGCATGTGCTGGCCAACGACGTCAGCATTACACTCCAGGCCCCGCAACTGACCAGCATCCAGAACCACTTGCCATGCGAGGTCGCTGCCGTGATCGACGATAACCATCCTTCGCAGGCCATGGTGCGGCTGCGTTGCGGCGACACCATGCTGCTCGCGCGCATCACGCGCCGTGCCGCGCACACGCTGAACCTGTCGCCGCAGCAATCGGTGTGGGCGCAGATCAAGTCGGTCGCGCTGGTCGAATAGCGGCATTGCGCAAACAGACGCGGCAGGGCATAGTTTCGCTGGGGGTATAACAACAATGCGCAAATCATCCTTGCTCGCCTGTCTCGGCATCCTGCTCATCCTTTCCGGCTGCGCCACCAACCCCATGACCGGCCGCCAGCAGCTCAGCCTCGTTTCCGAGGATTCGGTCATGGCGCAAAGCACCGAGCTTTACGCCAGCATGATCAGCACCTACGACAAGAAGGGCAAGGTCGTCGCCGACGCCGCGCTCAACGAGCGCGTGCGCAAGCTCAGTGATCGCCTGGTGGAACAGGCCGTGCGCTACCGCCCCGATGCCGCCGACTGGCAGTGGCAGGTTTCGGTGATTGACGACGAGGCCATCAACGCCTCCTGCATGCCGGGCGGCAAGATGGTGATATTCAAGGGCCTGCTCGACAAGGTTCAGCCCACCGACGACGAGCTGGCGCAGGTCATGGGCCATGAAATCGCCCACGCGCTGGCCAACCACGGTGCCGAGAAGATGTCGGTGTCCATCCTTGCCAACGTGGCAGCCGTTGCCGTGGCCACGGCGGCGGCTGCAGCTTCCAACGGCACCGATCCCAACGCCTACAACAATATCAGCGTGCTCGCTTCGAATGCCTTCATCAGCCTGCCTAACAGCCGCGGCGCGGAAGCGGAGGCCGACAAGCTTGGCATCGAGATCGCCGCGCGCGCCGGCTACGATCCGCGTGCCGCCATCACCTTGTGGAACAAGATGATGGAAGCCACCGGCCAGAGCTCGCGCTTCGATTTTCTTGCCACCCATCCGTCGTCGCCCAAGCGCATCGAGTCGCTGCAAGCCCTGCTGCCGCCCATGCTCGCCATCTACCAGGAGCGCGCACCCTTATACCAGGCGAATTACACGCCGGCACGGCAATACGTCAATGCCGAGGCCGGCGTATTGACGGCGTCCAATGTGCGTGAGGTTGGCGCGGATAACCTGGTCCAGGCACAGGCGCCGGCAGCCGATGAAGCACTGGTGTTCTACTCGGAAGAATTCGAGCGTTTCAAGCAGGGGGTGTTCGAACTTAGCTGCAGCAACTGCGGTTTGAGCTTCGCCCTGAGCCAGAGCGAATACAAAAAACTCTACGACCAGCAGGACTGGCGGCTGCTGGCACAGAAGGTGATGAAGAGCAACTACAAGCTGGACCTTGCCTACTTCTATCTCGGCAAGGCGGCGCAAGGGCTGGGTTATGACGATGCCGCCCGGGCCTATCTCGCCAAGGCAAGCGAACTGTCCGCCCTGGACGCTAGTGCTTGTGCCGACGGCTTGCTGATCCAGTGCCAGGAATTCGACATGTCGCAGGCCAGCCTGGGTTTGTAACGCTTGTCCTGATTTTCGTCGGCGCTGATTTTCCTGCCATTGGCGCCGGACCCGTTTAAGCGCTGTTTCCCTGAATTCCACCCCGCATTCAATCAGCGGCTTATGCATTGAAGGCGCCGCTTTTATGCGTTAACGCACAGAGCCCACTCCTGCTTCTCCCTATGGTTGAGCGCATGTAACGCTCAACGGCCGACGGCTTCTGCAAGACAGGTCAGCGCAGAACCGGCTGTAAAAACGCATGCCATTCACCTTCAAACGCATCGGTTCGATCATTGCCAGACTGTATAACGGCGCCCATCCGGAGCAGGACCTGACTGCGGCTGAGGCCGGGACTGCGGTTGCCCATGAGGCCGCCTCGCAGCGCTGGCGCAACTTATTTCCCTCGCTGTCGCGCCGCGAATTCCTGCAGACGTTCGCGGCAGGCGCGGCGGTGGGCGGACTCAACTCGATGACGGCACAGGCCGGACTGCTGCCTTCGGCGTCATCGCATTCCGAGGACAGGCCTAGCAAAATGCAGACCCATCGCTATGCGCTCAACATCAACGGACGGCGACACGATGTGACGCTGGAACCCAACGTCACGCTGCTCGATGCATTACGCGAACACCTGGGCCTTTATGGCAGCAAAAAGGGCTGCGATCACGGCCAGTGCGGCGCCTGCACCGTGCTCGTGAACGGACGCCGCATCAATGCCTGTTTGAGCCTGGCCATCATGCATGAAGGCGAGGCCATCACCACCATCGAGGGCCTGGGCCAGCCCGATCATCTGGGGCCGATGCAAGCGGCCTTCGTCGAGCACGATGCCTTCCAGTGCGGTTATTGCACGCCGGGCCAGGTCTGCTCGGCCACGGCGCTGCTGGCCGAAATGGCCGCTGGTGCTGCCAGTGCTGTCACGCCGGAATTGGCGGCCATGCAGCCCATACACTTCAGCGACGACGAAATCCGCGAGCGCATGAGCGGCAACCTGTGCCGCTGCGGCGCCTATAACAACATTGTTGCCGCCATCCGCGATGTCGGCGGCCAAGGCATAGACCCGTCGCGAGGAATGCGCGCATGAACCCATTCGGCTATACGCGACCTGCCGCCATTGATGCTGCGCTCGAAGCTCGACGCCAGCCCGGCGCCATGTATCTCGGCGGCGGTACCAACCTGATCGACCTCACCAAGTACGACGTCCTGCATCCCGCGCTGATGGTCGACGTCACGCGCTTACCCAACAACGAGGTCACGGAAATAGCCGAAGGCGCGCTCAAGGGCGGCGTGCGCATCGGCGCCGCCATGCGCAACAGCGACACCGCCAACCACGCGCTCATCCGCCGCCGCTACCCGTTGCTGTCGCAGGCGCTGCTGTCCGGCGCTTCGGCGCAGTTACGCAATATGGCGACCATGGGCGGCAACCTGCTGCAGCGCACGCGTTGCTACTATTTCATGGATACCGCTTTCGCCCGCTGCAACAAGCGCAGCCCCGGCAGCGGCTGCGCCGCCCGTGACGGCTACAACCGGTTGCACGCCATTTTCGGCGCCAGCGAAGCCTGCATCGCCACCAATCCTTCCGACATGAACGTGGCCTTGGCCACGCTCGATGCCGTCATCGTCGTGCAAGACGCGCGCGGCGAACGCCGCATCCCGATCGCCGAATTCCATCGCCTGCCCGGCGACACGCCGCATATCGAAACCGAATTGGCTGAGGGCGAACTCATTACCGCGGTCGAGCTGCCGCCGCAGGGCTATGCCGACCACTCGCATTACCTGAAGATCCGCGACCGCGCCAGTTACGCCTTCGCGCTGGTGTCGGCCGCGGTCGGGCTACAGCTCGACGCCGGCACAGTGCAACAGGCACGGATCGCGCTGGGCGGCGTGGCGCACAAGCCGTGGCGGCTACCGCAGGTGGAAGCCATGCTCGCCGGCCAGCGCCTGACGCCGGCACTGCTGGCCGCGGCCGGCGACGCCGCAGCACGCGATGCCCAGCCTTACGCGCACAACGCCTTCAAGGTCGAGCTGACGCGGCGCGCCGTCGTACGCAGCCTCGAAATCGCCGGGGGGCTGGCATGAGCGACATCATCGGCAAGCCGCTGGACCGTACCGATGGGCCGCTCAAGGTGTGCGGACAGGCGAAATACGCGGCGGAATTCGATCTGCCGCGCCTGGCGCATGCGGTCATGGTGCAAAGTACAGTGGCCCGCGGCCGCATTACCAAAATCGAATCCGGTGCCGCATTGCGCATGCCCGGCGTCATCCACGTCATGACGCATCTCAATGCCGAGCGGCTGCCCGAGCACGGGCGCGCGGCGGTGGATCCACCGGTCGGACGCGTGCTTTCGCTGTTGCAGGACGATGCGGTGGCATATAACGGCCAGCCTGTAGCGGTGGTCATCGCCGACAGTTTCGAGCATGCCGCGGCAGCCGTGCCGCTGGTAAAAATCGAGTATGCGACTGAAGCGGCCGAGCACGACTTTGCCCATGCCAAGTCCTCGACTTATCCACCTGAGCAGGCCAACCAGCATCCCACCGATTCCAGCCGCGGCGATGTGGATGCCGGCTGGGATGCGGGCACAGCTCGCCTGCAAACGGTATACAGCACCCCCAAGCAGAACCATAAC
>CBILOJ010000037.1:0-12135 GCA_966238525.1 uncultured Methylophilaceae bacterium
CCTGGTTCTGTTGCGAAATCTGCGCTACGCCCGGCTGTAGCTGGAAGTTTTCCGCTGACCAGAAACCAATGACCTGGTTGTTCTCGTCCAGCTTGGGGATGGGTACGGCTTTATCGCTGCCGATGCCGACCACCAGCCAGCCGCGACCCTGAAAATTACTCAAATCCTTGGTGTTGAAGGCGTGCAGCAATGGGGCTTCCTCACCGTCGGTAAAGAATACGACCTGCGCCGGTTCGGACATGGTCCGCAGCAGGCGTCCGATAGACTCGGCGCCATCGCGCAAACGGCTGTTGCCGGACCAGGCCATGCGCCATTCCATGTGGGCGATGGTGTCCTGGATCGCGGCGTAGTTTCCGCACACTTCGATCGGCATATAGAGCGCGGCCACGCTGAAGCCGGCAAACAGCGCCACGCTGACGCGGCTGCCGCACGGCAAGCTGGCGACAGTGTCGTGCAGCATATGTTTGGTGTACTCAAGACGAGACATTTCCCGGCCGCGCCAGTACATGCCCTTGGCGTTCATGCTCTGTGTGATGTCGACCACGAACAGATAGCTGTAGATATTGCGCGGCACCGGTACCGTCGGCTTGAAGGCGGCGGCCACGAGCAGGATCAGCGCCAGCGCAAGAAAAGCGGCGTCGCGCCGGCTGTAGAGATAGCGGAAAAAACGTTTCAGCATGGTGTCTGGCATATTGCGCTCAGGGCAGGCCAACCGGGATATTGCCCATGATCAGGCCAGGCGAATCGGATTCGCCGACGCCGGGCGACGGGTTCGACGGCAGCATGGTAAGCACGCGATCGAGATTGTGGCGCACGTCCCAGAAACTGTGATCCATGCGCAGCGATTGCTCATAGGCGTCGCGTGCCTGCGTGAACAGGTATTCCGCCTTGTTGCGCACCGTCATGTCGCGACCGTTGATGTCGAGCCCGCGCAGAAAGAAGATATTGCCCAGGTTGTACTGTACGGCGGATTGCTGCGCCGGCGTACCCTTGTCCTTGAGCTGGTTGAACAGCAGTGTCGCTTCCTGGAATTTACCGCCCTTGGCCAGCCAGTAGGCGACGTTGAATTTTGCCTCGAACGACTGCTTGTCGGTCTTGGGCGTGTTGCCGCTCAGCACCGCATTGTTGAAGTTCTCGATCTGCCGGACGCGGTTGGCTTGCCAGGCAGCGCCGGCCGCAGCGGCTATGGCAAGGATGGCCAGCAGCCAGGTGAGTTTTTTTGCATTCAGTGCCATGTTCTGACCTCGAAAAATTTGACCACCAGCAGCAAGAGAATCAGGCTGGCTGCGATGATGTAGCAATGCGGTGCGAAGTCGCGGCCCGGGATTTCCTCCAGGTAGCGGATCGGCTTCTTTTCCTTGCGATTGATGTCGGCGATGGCGGCAGCCAGTGAGGCCGGGTCTTCCGCTTCATAAGGCTGGTAACCCGAGCGCAATGTCTTGAAGTAGTCGTTGAGCTCGATGGCGGCCGGTAGCGCCTGATCTTCTGCCGGTTTGTATTTGGTATCGAAAATACTGACGGCCCCGGGCTGGCGCAGCACGATCCAGTACAAGGTCACATGCATGCGGTCTAGCCAGTCGCGGATTTTTTCCTGTATCGGTGCACCGATACGGCCGCCGCCGTCGGACAGCAGGATGATGGCGCGCGAGCCCGAATCCGGCACCTTGTCGAATTGTTCCAGCGCGGTGGTGAGGCCGCTGCCAATATTGGTCTGGAACAGGCCGATGCCGCCGGCGGCCTTGATGGCGGCAAGGATGGCGGGGCGACTGTCGGTGAGCGGCAGCGCGTACATGGCGGAGCTGCTGAAAGTCACCATGCCGAACATGTCATTGCTGCGCTGCTTGACGAAATCGGTGATCAGTCGCTCGGCGGCGCCAGCCTTGGTTTCACCGGCACGGCCACTCTTGAGGGCGCCCGAGAATGGATCATCCATGCTGGCACTGCGGTCGATGACGAGCACAAGCTGGGCGCCGATGCCGACGCGCTCGATCTGGCGCGCGGAGGTGGCGGGACCGGCAATGCCGAGGATCATGAAAAACAGCGCCACTGCTGCCAGGATTTTCAACAACAGGCCGATCAGGTTGGACAGTCGGTCGCGCGGCAGCAGGCTGAGCCAGGAATAGCTGCGGCTGTGCTGGCGGTCGAGCAGCAGCGGTATCAGCGCCAGCGGCAGGAACAGCAATACCCAGGGATTGGTGAATATCACTTATTTCAGCCCCCGCTCGCAATCGCGACAGCGACGGCAGAACTGGCGTAGCCAAGCCAGCGGTTCGCCATCGATATCGGCGCTTGCACTGGCATCGAAGAAGACCGTGCGCGAAAGCAGAAAGAAGCGCTCGATCTCGTCCGCGATCGGAGCAAAGCCCGGCTTGGCAGCCAGGAATTCCTGGGCAGTGAAGACACTGCCGCCGTAGCTTGTATTGAAGGCCTGATGCATGCGGGTGACGCCTTGCTGCAGGCCGGCTTCGGTTGCCGGTAGCTTGCGCAGGTCGCGCAGAGCACGTGCAAACGCGCCGCCCATGCGCGGCAGCCAGCTACGGCCGCCGAGGATGTAGAGCAGGCCGAGCAGCGCGACGCCGAGTACGCCGAGCAGCGTCCACAGCGCATAGCGATGCGGCGTGCTATCGAGCAGCAGCGGGCCGCGGTACGGGCTCATGTCGAATTCGATCTTGACGTTGCCGAATACCGCCAGCGGCGAAATACGGAACGACCAGCTCGGGATGCGCACCTGGAACAGCTTGCCGTTGCCGCCGAACTTGACGAACTCCGGCGGCAGCGCCGAGGGCTTGGCCACCACGTTGTTGGTGAATACCTGGTAGGTGATGTCCAGCGTGTAGACGTTATAGTCGCCGTCCTCGTCCTGCTCGAGACTGACCGAGTGCACCTCGATGCCCTGTTTCTTGTTCTGGTGCAGTTTCTGGCTGCCGGTCAAGGGCAGCGAGGTCTGCTGCAGCTTGTAAGGCTTCTGCACGCGCAAGACAATGATGCGCTGCAGCACGTCGCCCACATGCAGGCCGACGTCGCGGCCGGGATTGATGGTGTGCACGTATACCGGCGGATAGCCCTTGGGCGAGAGGTTCTCGCCGAGCGGCTTGTCTACCGCCAGCGCGGGCGCGGTCAGGCACAGGCTGGCAATGAAGGCGAGGGCGGTGAATAGCTTGGGCAGATTGATCATTTAGGCAGCCACGAACTGGTAGAAGTATTCGGTGAGCGCATCGGGGTCGAAGCCCCGTTCGATATAGAACGGCGGGGAATCGAAGCGCATGAACAGCTGGTGCAGGGCCTCGCGGCGCGCGGCGAAGGAGGCGAGAATGCGCTCCCGCATGTCGCCGCGCAGGAACAGGCTGCGGCGCTCGCCGGTCTCGCTGTCGGTGACGTGGGTAATGCCGAATTCGGGCAGATCGCGATATTCGGCAGCATCCCACAGCACGACCGGTACAACATGATGGCGCTGCATGCTGTACATGGCCGCCTCCAGTACGTCGAGCGGGATGTGGAAGTCCGAGACCAGGAACACCAGCGAGCGTTCGCGCGGCAGATAGCGGTTGACCTCGAGCACGCCTTCGCCGGCAATCTGTTGCGGCTGGTAATCCTTGAGACGCTCAGCCAGGTCGAAGGCGCCTTGCATGCGCGAACTCAAGTGGACACGCCATTCCTCGCGCACCGTGTTGTCGAAGCCGATGAAGCCGAACGGATCATGGATGCGCGACGCCGAATAGGCCGCCGAAGCGGTCAATTCGGCGGCCACCTGCAGTTTGCTGATATGGCCGTTGAAGCCCATGGAGCCCGACAGGTCGCAAGCAACGAAGATCGGCGTGGCGCTGCGCTGGTTGAAGATGCGCACGAATACCTGCTCGAACGGGTCGCGCAAGGTCAGACGCAGGTCGATGCGGCGCGGGTCGGGATAGGAAATCAACGGCGCGTGACCGACGAAATCCATGCCGAGCCCGCGCTGGGCGCTGACATGGCGTCCGGCGTGGCGCCCGCGCGAGCGCCAGCCGATCTGGTAGGTGAATTCTTTGGCCAGGCTGTTGATCATGCTAAACCGTATCTTGGGTTGAGCGGACTAGGCCGCACGTAGCTCGGTTCGCATCAGGGCGCGGCGACTGCATGCACGATTCCGCTCAGCAGTTCCCGTGCAATTTCGGTGCGACGCATCTCGTACATCGGGCTGAACACCAGGCGGTGCGCCACCGTTTCGTGGAATACGGCGTGGATGTCCTCGGGCACCACGGCCTCGCGGCCGTTGAGCCAGGCGTTGACGCGCGCTGCACGCAGCATCATCGACATACCGCGCGGACTGGCGCCGGCTATCACCAGGCGATTGATGTCCACGCCGTCGATCTTGATGTCGTAGCGTTCCGGATTCTTGGTGGCCAGCCACAGGTTGAGTGCGTAGCGGCGCAGCGTCGCGCTGGCTTGTACCTGCTCCTGGATCTGCTGCGCGCATTCGTTGAGCTTGTCGAAATGCAGGATGTCGGGCTGCACTTCGTCCACCAGCTTGTCGACGTTGTGGAAGCGCGTATCGAATATCAGCGATTCCATGATGCCGGTGTCGTCCGGCACCATGATCGGGATTTCCATCATGAAACGGTCGCGGGCGGCGGACGGGATTTCGAACGTTTCTTCCTTTTCCACCTGGTTGCGGTCGGCGAATACCAGCATGTGCGGGAAGTGGTGCTCGCTGTTGAACGCGGTCAAGGTGCGTTCCGCCATCACGCGCAGCAGCAGCGAGTGCACCTGCGGACGCGCGCGGTTGATTTCGTTGAAAAAGAACACGGCGAGGTTTTCGCCGTTGGACAAAAGCGGCCCCGGGCTTACGTGCGGGCGGCCGTCTTCACCGAGGTAGGTGTGATAGACCAAGTCGTTGGGCATGAGATCGATCGTGCCCTCGATGCGCTGATAGCCGCCGCCGATGCCGCGCGTAAAGGCACGCAGCAGCGTGGTCTTGCCGACACCGACGTCGCCTTCGAGCAGCACGTGGCCGCGTGCGAAAATGGCAGTGGTGATCAGGCGAATGGGCCGCTGCTGGCCCACGACGACTTGGTTGATTTCCGATTCGAGTTTCAGCGCATGTTCGCGCCAGTCGGCCAGTTGACGGTCGCTCATTGACTTGTCCAGTGTTAGTTTTTGGAATTGAAAGCGTGTAGCCAGAAGGCGCCAGCTCTTGTATAAAACCGTAATCGGATAGTAACGGCAATATTTAAAAGTGTAAACAGATCGGTATACCCCTTGCGCAACCGGGACAGTTCGGCAGGGCTTCCGCTAATCGGCGTTTCCGGGGAGAATAGCGGCTACTTCATTCTGACTTACCGGGTCGACAACCCGTCGTAAAAAAATCAATGCAAAAACAGAACAGCTTTACCTATGAGGAACTGCTTGCCTGCGGCAGGGGGGAGATGTTCGGCCCGGGCAATGCGCAGCTGCCTCTGCCGCCGATGCTGATGTTCGATCGCATCGTATCGATCACCGAGGACGGCGGCAAATACGGCAATGGCCAGATCATCGCCGAGCTCGATGTGCGCCCGGACCTGTGGTTCTTCCAGTGCCATTTCGAGGGTGATCCGGTGATGCCGGGCTGTCTCGGCCTCGATGCCATGTGGCAGCTGGTGGGATTTTTCCTGGGGTGGATGGGCGGTGCCGGCCGCGGCCGCGCACTCGGTGCCGGCGAAGTCAAGTTCAGTGGCCAGGTATTGCCGACCGCGCACAAGGTGACCTATTGCATCGACCTCAAGCGCGTCATCATGCGCAAGCTGGTCATGGGCATCGCCGACGCGCGCATGGAGCTGGACGGCCGCGAAATTTACGTGGCCAACGATCTGCGTGTGGGTCTGTTCACGCGCACCGATAACTTTTGATTCAAACGCTGATGGCGGTCGCTAGCTGCGCTGCGTCCGCGCCGATTTAAGGAGAGCACGATAATGCGTCGTGTAGTCGTAACCGGCATGGGCATCGTGTCCAGCCTGGGCAACAACAAATCCGAAGTGCTGGACAGTCTGCGTGAAGGGCGTTCCGGCATCACCTATCAACCCAAGTATGCCGAGCACGGCCTGCGCTCGCAGGTGGCCGGCTCCATCAAGAACCTCGACATCGAAGCGCTGATCGACCGCAAGCTCATGCGCTTCATGGCTAAGGGCCATGCTTACGCCTGGATTGCCATGCAGGAAGCGATCGCCGATGCGCAACTGTCCGAGGAGCTGGTTTCCAATCTGCGTACCGGCTTGATCGTCGGTCAAGGCGGCGCCTCGCACGAAAGCATCGTGGAAGGAGCGGACACGCTGCGCGAGAAGGGCGTGCGCCGCGTCGGGCCCTATATGGTGACCAAGTCCATGGCCAGCGGCATTTCCGCCTGCCTCGCCACGGGTGCCAAGATCAAGGGCATCAATTACGCCATCAGCTCGGCCTGCGCTACCAGCGCGCACTGCATAGGCGCTGGCGTGGAGCAGATTCAATTGGGCAAGCAAGACATCGTGTTTGCCGGCGGCGGCGAGGAAGAGCATTGGTCGCTATCGTTCATGTTCGACGGCATGGGTGCGCTGTCGAGCAAGTACAACGACACGCCGGAAAAAGCCTCGCGCACCTATGATGCCAATCGCGACGGCTTCGTCATCTCGGGCGGCGGCGGCATCGTCGTGCTGGAAGAGTACGAACACGCCAAGGCGCGCGGCGCGAAAATCTATGCGGAAGTCGTCGGCTACGGCGCGACTTCTGACGGTTACGACATGGTCGCGCCATCAGGGGAAGGCGCCGAGCGCTGCATGCGGCTGGCGCTGCAGGGCGTGGAAGACCCGGTCGACTACATCAACACCCACGGCACCAGCACGCCGGTCGGCGACGTCAAGGAACTCGAAGCCATCCGTGCCGTGTTCGACGACAGCAACGCCGCCATCGCCTCCACCAAGTCGCTATCGGGCCACGCGCTTGGCGCGGCCGGCGTCAATGAAGCGATCTATACCTTGCTGATGATGGAAAACAACTTCATCGCTGCTTCCGCCAATATCGAGGATCTCGATCCGGCGGCGGAAGGTTTGAACATCGTGCGTGAGCGGATGGATAACGCGAAGATCGAGACGGCGTTGTCGAACAGCTTCGGGTTTGGCGGGACGAATGCGACGCTGACGTTTTCGCGTAAAGGTATTTAGCCAAGAGAGAGCTGCACGTCAAAGCAATTGAAAGCTGTTGTAATGAAAATTAGGCAAACAAAAGGTAGTGTTTAATTCGTAAGCCAAATATATATTAATGAATAAAGCTGGGGGGAAAACCAATGATTTGGATGATATTGGGAGTTATTGCTGCTTTAATCAGCTTGCCCACAAGTGCTCGAGCTGATGAGCCATATATTCAGGTCTTAAATTCTCCCCGTCCTTTTTTAACTGTTCCCCCAAAAGATTGGGTAAGGCAGAAAACATTAACTGGAAATTCTCGTATCAAGTTTGTGTCACCAAAAAACACTCCGGTGGCAGAATGTGCAGTAATAGCTAAGGAATTTCCTGCGCTCCGTAATACCCCGCAGGCAGTGTTTGATCAAGAAATGGTGCTGGCACCTAATCGAAATGATTTACGTGCGCAGTTATCTACACGCTATAACAATGTGAAAATTTTTTCTACTAGCGTGACTAGCATTTCTGGATTTCCAGCTCAGTTTTCTAGTCTTCAATATAGTGTGGGCACTCCTAATGGAGAAGTTTGGACTAGAGGACTATCAATGACATTTGGCACTACGCCTGGATTGATATGGACTGTAGGTTGTGGCGCGTTAGGTAATAGCTCAGCTGAAGCAATCGAAGGTTTTTCATATTGGCAAGCTGAGATGTTAAGATTTCCTACAAACTTGAAACTATATTAAGACAAATACCTATGGCAATAGATTTGTCAGCATTACTGAAAGAATTACAACAATCAATCGCTTTGTTTGATTTGCTAGAAAGACAAAATGAATCAAACAATAGCTTTCCTAGTTATTCAATTTTTTCTTTGCCGAATATAAAAATTAAGATTTATCAAGAGAAAAAGCATCAACAACCTCATATTCATTTAGATATTGGCAAAGAGCGTCATGTGGCTAGTTTTTCAATTGATCCTCCCTCTAAAATAAAGGGGGAAATAGCCAAAAAATATGAAATTATCGTTAGTAAGTGGATAGAGAAGAATAAAAATATTTTATTGAGAATATGGGAGGAAGCCCAAGGAGGAGGCAAGCTTGCAGAGTTGGTTGTAGAATTAAATGATTAATTCAAAGTAAATCAAATTTCTCTACTATTTCTGCTGTAATTCAGGGCTTGCTGAACTTCCGCTTATTAGTCGGTCTCGCCCGACTGGCGAGCTACTTTCTCTTGCTTGCCCAAGAGAAAGTAGCCAAAGAGAAGGGCACCCCCTGCCGCTCAACTTCCCCTGCACTGCTCGCCTTTGCGGGCGGCATTGGCTTCGGCCGCCGCTTTGCGGCTTAACCTAAGGTTAGCCTACGCCGCAACAAGCTGCTTCGCAGCGTGTTGTCAAACTCGCCCTGACAAGCCACACAAAGCATGGCTTGTTGCGGAGCTCGGACAGGTGATTGCCGAAGACTCCCGCAAAAGCTGCGCTGCTCGGCGCGGCAGAGGGGATGTAAATCAAAGGCAAACCGCCTTGGAGCAACTGTAGGGTGGATGAGGCCGTAGGCCGTTATCCACCATAACAAAACGGTGGAAGGCGCTGCGCTTTTCCACCCTACACAATCAACGCTGCGGCAACATGCCGTCCTTCCGCCATCAAGATATTGTAGGTCCGGCAAGCCGCCGCCGTATCCATCGATTCCAGGCTGATATTCGCTGCCGTCAGTTCTCGGCTGATGCGCGGATGCAGGAAGCGATGTTTCTCCCCGGTGCCTAGCAGCACTACTTCCGGTTTCAGTTCCAGCAGTCCCCTGAAGCTTTCTTCCGTCAGGCTGTCGAAATCGCTGACCTGCCAATCCTGAATGAGCAGGTTGGGCAGTACGATAAGGCTCTTGCTGTAGCGTATGTTGTTGATTTCGACCCAGCCATCGCCGTAGCCGGTGACGAGCTGGTTGCCTTCTGCCTGTGTGAGATGGAGTTTCATTGCGGTTGTCTTGGTGTCCGAATATGGCCGCTTTCATTGCTAGACCGGCCTTGGGCAGGGTAAGATAACACACTTTTTCAGGCCGCTCAGGCGCCAAAAACACCATAAAGATCATGGACTCCATACTCAAATCCTCCAAGCTTGCCAACGTGTGCTACGACATTCGCGGTCCGGTGCTGGCGCGAGCGCGGGAGATGGAGGAGGAGGGGCAACGCATCATCAAGCTGAACATCGGCAATCCCGCGCCGTTCGGCTTCGAGGCGCCCGAGGAGATCGTGCAGGATGTGATCCTCAACCTGGGTTCGGCTTCGGGCTATACCGATTCCAAGGGCTTGTTTGCCGCGCGCAAGGCCATCATGCATTACACGCAGCAGAAGAACATTGCCGGCGTCCACATCGACGACATCATCATCGGCAACGGTGTGTCCGAGCTCATCGTCATGGCGATGCAGGCGCTGCTCAATAATGGCGACCAGATTCTCGTGCCCATGCCGGACTATCCGCTGTGGACGGCTGCCGTGACCCTGGCCGGCGGTACGGCCCGCCACTACGTCTGCGACGAGCAGTCGGGCTGGCTGCCGGACCTGGTCGACATGGAAGCCAAGATCACGCCGAATACGCGCGGCCTTGTCATCATCAACCCGAACAACCCGACCGGCGCCTTGTATCCGGCGGAGTTCCTGGAAGGCGTGATCGACATTGCCCGCCGCCATCAACTCATCATCTTTGCCGATGAGATCTACGACAAGGTGCTGTACGACGGCAATACCCATACCTCGATCGCCTCGCTGGCGGACGATGTGGTATTCGTCACTTTCAATGGGTTGTCGAAGAATCACCGCACCTGCGGCTACCGCGCCGGCTGGCTCGTGGTATCGGGCAAGAAGAGCGCGGCCAAGGATTACATCGAAGGCCTCAACATGCTGGCTTCGATGCGCTTGTGCGCCAATGTGCCGGGTCAACTGGCGATCCAGACCGCGCTTGGCGGCTACCAGAGCATCAACGATCTCGT
The DNA here is from genome assembly GCA_966238525.1 of uncultured Methylophilaceae bacterium. Taxonomy (GTDB): domain Bacteria; phylum Pseudomonadota; class Gammaproteobacteria; order Burkholderiales; family Methylophilaceae; genus CBILOJ01. The sequence continues at coordinate 10,085 of CBILOJ010000037.1, forward strand.
GGCGCCGACCGGCCGGCTGTGCAAGCAGCGCGACCTCGCCTACCAATTGTTGACCGATATTCCCGGCGTGAGCTGTACCAAGCCGGCCGCCGCCATGTATCTGTTCCCGCGGCTCGATCCCAAAATTTATCCGGTGCAGGATGACCTGCAGCTCATCCTCGATCTGCTGCTCGAGGAGAAAGTGCTGCTGGTGCAGGGCACGGGCTTCAACTGGAAAGACCCGGACCATTTCCGCGTGGTGTTCCTGCCCAACATCGATGACCTGACCGAAGCCATCGGCCGCATCGCCCATTTCCTCGAGCGCTATCGCAAGCGCCATAGCGGCAAAAACAGAATGAAAGTCGTCAACGCATGAACCCAATCAACGTAGGCCTGCTCGGCGCGGGCACGGTGGGCGGCGGCACGTATACCGTGCTGACGCGCAACCAGGAAGAAATCACACGCCGCGCCGGCCGGCCGATCAATATCGTCAAGGTCGCGGATCGCAATCTCGAGCTGGCGCGCAAGGTGACGGCGAATGCGGTCGAGGTGACCGACGATGCCTTCGCCGTCGTTGACGATCCCAATATCGACATCGTCGTCGAGCTGATCGGTGGCTCTACCGTTGCGCTGGAGCTCGTGCTCAAGGCCATTGCCAACGGCAAGCATGTCGTTACCGCCAACAAGGCGCTGCTGGCGCTGCACGGCAACGAGATCTTCGCGGCGGCGCAGAAGCAGGGCGTCATGGTCGCCTTCGAAGCGGCCGTGGCTGGTGGCATTCCCATCATAAAGGCGGTGCGCGAAGGCCTGTCGGCCAACCGCATCGAGTGGATCGCCGGCATCATCAACGGCACCACCAATTTCATCCTCTCGGAAATGCGCGAGAAAGGCCTGGCCTTTGCCGACGTGCTGAAGGAAGCGCAACGCCTGGGCTACGCCGAGGCCGATCCGACTTTCGACGTCGAAGGTGTGGACGCCGCGCACAAGCTCATGATCCTGGCAGGCGTCGGTTTCGGCATCCCGATGCAATTCGACAAGGCGTACACCGAAGGCATCAGCCAGCTCGCCTCGGCCGATATCCGTTATGCCGAAGAGCTCGGCTATCGCGTCAAGCTGCTGGGTATCACCAAGCGTACGGAGCAAGGCGTCGAGCTGCGCGTGCATCCGACGCTGATTCCGGAAAAACGCCTGATCGCCAACGTCAATGGCGCCATGAACGCTGTCGTGGTCAAGAGCGATGCCGTCGGTCCGACCTTGTACTACGGCGCTGGCGCCGGTGCCGAACCCACCGCCAGCGCCGTTATTGCCGATTTGGTCGACGTCACGCGCATGCACACTGCCGACCCGCATCAACGCGTGCCGCACCTCGCATTCCAGCCCGATCAATTGTCGGACCTGCCTATCCTGCCGATGGCCGAAATCCGCAGTGCTTACTACCTGCGCCTGCGTGCCATGGACAAGCCTGGCGTGCTCGCTACCGTGACCCGGATACTGGGCGATCTCGACATCTCGATCGACGCCATGATGCAGAAGGAGCCGGCCGACAACGAGACCGAAGCCGACATCATCATCCTCACGCATATTACGGTCGAGAAGCATATGAACCAGGCGATTGCCTCGATTGAGGCGCTGCCCGCGATTGCCGGCAAGGTGACGCGGCTGCGTATGGAGGAACTGTCGCGCTGATGAGGCTTCGCTTCTTCCCCGTCATTCCAGCGGAAGCTGGAATCCAAGGGCTGCGGCTCTGGAAGCTTAAGTGAATAGATACCAGCTTTCGCTGGTATGACGGCTAGTAGCACTTTCCTTGTAAAACAGGAGGGCGGCCGAGTGTGAAGCAGCCTTGCGTATACATATTGGCAAGTAGGCGTAACGGTACTTTGTATGTCGGTGTGACTTCCGATCTGGTGAAGCGGGTGTGGCAGCATAGGAACGACCTGGTTGAAGGCTTTACGAAACGTTATGCCGTGCACAACCTGGTGTGGTCGAACTGCACGAAGAGATGCAAGCCGCCATCGAGCGCGAGAAAAACATCAAGGCCTGGCAACGTGCCTGGAAGATCGAGATGATCGAGC
>CBILOJ010000038.1:0-12110 GCA_966238525.1 uncultured Methylophilaceae bacterium
TATGATGTTCTTGGGATCCTAGTACAAATGCTTGTCCGCCAGGATCATGAGATGGGTCTTGATGAAGGCGCTGACCTCGCCCGGTGCGGTAGCCGGCAACTGGCGCCGGATGTTTTCCAGATCATGGCGCACGGTGGCGATGGCTTGCTCGAAACGTGCGATTTCCTGGTCAACCAGGCGCGACGGCACCTGGTCGTGGGCGATCTCGAGCAGCGCATGCGATACCAGGTGCGCATGGCCGATGGCGACGCCACCCGATACACCGACGCCATGCATGGTGAAACTCATGCGACGGCACCCGCCGGCCGGACAAGAGGCTGGCCCATGCAGAATTTCGACGTGCTTTTCATTCGGGCTCGCCGAAACGGCTGTTGATGAGGTTGACGAGCGCGGTCATGGCTTCTGCCTCCTGCTTGCCGTCGGTTTCCAGCGTAATCATGCTGCCGTTGCTCGCGGCCAGCATCATCACGCCCATGATGCTCTTGGCGTTGACGCGGCGGCCGTTGCGCTCTATCCAGATCTCGCACGGAAACTGGCTGGCGGTCTGCGTCAGTCGTGTCGAGGCGCGCGCGTGCAGCCCCAGCTTGTTGATGATCTGTATCTCTTGCTTATTCATGTTGCTTGCAGGCTTCCTCAGTGAAATGGATGACGCCCTCGCGGCCGCCGCTGACGGCTTTCTGCACCAGTGTCATGAGATTGCCGTTGCGATAGGTCAGGGTACGCACCAGCATCGGCAGGTTGACGCCGGCCACGCCTTCGATGCGGCCGGGCTCCAGCAGGCGGCCGACGATGTTGCAAGGCGTGGCGCCGTAAATGTCGGACAGGATCAGCACGCCCTGGCCCTGGTCGAGCTCGTTGACGAGACGCCGCGCGCGCGGCAGCAGGAAGGTCGGATCATCATGCATGCCGATACCGAGCTGGTCGAGCAGCGGCGGCCGTCCGCCCATGACATGGCTGGCACTGTGGATCAGGCTTTCGCCCATGGGGCCGTGGGCGATGATGAGTATTCCTATCATGGTGACTTCCTGCCTATATTCTGGTTGCTGCCATTATTCGAGCTCGCGGTGCCGTACTAGCACTTTTTGCTGCTGCTGGCGGAAATGCTGCGCCAGGCGTTCGACAAAATAGACGGAGCGGTGCTGACCGCCGGTACAGCCGATGGCCACCGTCAGGTAGCTGCGGTTGTCGGAAACGAAGCAGGGCAGCCAGCGTTCGACAAAACCGCAGATGTCGTCATAGAGGGCCTGGGCGGCGGCGTCGGCAGCGAGAAATTCGATGACGGGCGCGTCGAGACCGGTGAACGGCCGCAGCTTGGGATCGTAATGCGGATTGGGCAGGCAGCGCACGTCGAACACCATGTCGGCGTCGAGCGGAATGCCGTGCTTGAAGCCGAACGAGGCGAACAGCAGCGTCAGGCCGCCGCTGTCGAGCGCGATGAAATCCTTGACCCAGCGTCGTAACCGGCTGGCGCTGAGTTCGCTGGTATCGATGCGATGGCCCAAGTCCGCTAGCCCGGCCAGCAGCTTGCGTTCGTGCAATATGCTTTCCGCCAGGGTGGTGCTGTCGTCGCTCAAGGGATGGCGTCGGCGCGTTTCGCTGAAGCGCTTGACCAGTGTCTCGACATTGGATTCGAGAAACAGGACCTGCACGGCGATGCCTTGCTGCCGGAGTTGCCGGATATTTTCGGGCAGCACCTCCAGCGCCGTGCTGCGCGTATCGATGCTGATGGCGATGCGTCCGGGCCCGTCCGGGTCGAGGTGCTGCGAAATCTGCGGCAGCAGTGTCGCCGGCAGGTTGTCGATACAGTAATAGCCGCTGTCTTCGAGCGCCTTCAGTACTACGCTCTTGCCCGAGCCGGACAGGCCGGTGACGATGATGAGCTGTATCGCGGCCATCACTCTTCCAGCTTTTTCGCCGAGGCCTTGGCCGCGCGCGCCATTTCGCGTTGCTGGCGCTGCATGAACTGGCGCGTGCCGTTGATGCCGCGCAACAGCAGCATGTGATTGCGCACGGCGACCTCGACCAGCACGGCGATATTGCGGCCGGCGGCGACCGGGATGGTGAATTTGGGCACGCGCACGCCGAGGATTTTTTCGTGCTGCGACTTCATCTTGAGCCGGTCCAGCGTTTCCGGCGCCAGGGTTTCCGCGGCGGCAAGGTGAATGATGAGGTCGAGCGGCTTGGTCGGCTTGACCGCGTTGTCGCCGAACAGCGCGCGGATATTGAGTACGCCAAGGCCGCGCACTTCAAGGAAATCCTGCAGCAATTGCGGGCAGCGCCCCTCGAGCCGGTCCGGCGCCACGCGGAAGAAATCGACGATGTCATCGGCAACCAGACGGTGGCCGCGCGAGATCAGTTCCAGCGCGAGCTCGCTCTTGCCGATGGCCGGGTTGCCCTGGATCAGCACGCCGAACCCTTGTACCTCGATGAAAACGCCGTGGAAACTGGCCGATTCGGCGACGGCCTGTGCCAGGTAATGGCTCAGCACATCCATGAGCCCCGGGCTGCGTAGCGGCGAGGTGAACAGCGGTGTCGCATGCTGGTTGGCGGCAGCCCCGAGTTCGGGCGGCGGCGTTTCGCCGTTGGCGACGATGACCGCGGCGAGATCGGTGGAAAACAAGTTGTTGATGGCCGAGTGCAGATTGTTTGCCTGCAGGCTGCGCAAATAATCCATTTCGGCGCAGCCCAGTACCTGCACCCGGTTCGGGTGGACGAAGTTGAGATGGCCGATCAGCGCCAGCGACGGCTTGGTCACCGTTTCGCTGGTAAGCAGATTGTCGCCGCCATCGAGGCCCGCCACCCACGTCAGCTTGAGGTTGCGGCGGGTATCGCGGAACAACTGCGCTACACTGATCTCGGCCATGATGTTATTGCTTGAGCCGACTTGCCGGCATTATTCGGCGGCCTGGCGTTTCAGCACGCCGTCTATCTTGTGGTGGTCGACCAGTTTTTCCTTGTGCTTCAGTATCTTGCGATCGAGCTTGTCGGTCAGCAGATCGATGGCGCTGTACATGTTCTCGTTGGCGCATGCCACGTGCATATCGTTGCCCGGCACGTGCAGCGTGGCCTCTACCTTCTGCATGAGCTTTTCGACGCTCAAGGTGACTCTCAGATCGATCACGTGATCGAAGTGACTACTGATACGTGCGAGCTTGCTTTCCACATAGTCTCGCAGTGCGGGGGTGACTTCGAGTTGATGGCCGGTCAGTTGCAGGTTCATGATGGGCTCCTTGGGTTGATGCAGACTATAGCGCCTTGCGCTGATTCGCCGCGGGTATCTGCAAGGACTCGCGGTATTTGGCGATCGTGCGTCTGGCGACGACGATGCCCTGTTTGCCCAGAATGTCGGTGATCTGATTGTCCGACAACGGTTTTTTCGGATTCTCCTCGGCCACCATCTGCTTGATCAGCGCCCGAATGGCAGTCGCCGAGCAGGCGCCGCCCGATTCGGTGGCGACATGGCTGCCGAAGAAGTACTTGAGTTCATAGACGCCGCGCGGCGTCAGCATGTATTTGCGCGTGGTGACGCGCGACACCGTCGATTCGTGCAGACCCAGTTCGTCGGCAATCTCGCGCAATACCAGCGGCCGCATCGCCACTTCGCCGTGCTCGAAGAAATTGCGCTGGCGGTCGACGATGGCCTGCGACACGCGCAAGATGGTCAGGAAGCGCTGCTGCATGTTCTTGATCATCCACTTCGCTTCCTGCATCTGGCTCATGAGGTACTGGTTGGAGCTGTCGCGATTGCGTTTCAATATGCCGGCGTAAAGCTGGTTGATGCGTAGCCGCGGCACCACTTCGTCGTTGAGACTCGCCAGCCACGCGCCTTTGACCTTGCGGATGATGACTTCGTGCTGGATGTAGTGATCGGCGGCAATGCGCGTATAGGCGCTGCCCGGCCGCGGGTTGAGCTGCGTGATGAGTTGCTGCATCTGGCGCAGGGCCTCGTCGTCGCAGCGCAGCAGTTTGCGCAGCCGGACATAGTCGCGTGCGGCGAGCAGCGGCAGATGCTTTTCCGCCACGTTACGCGCGAGCGCAAGCTGCGGCGTGTCATCCGCCAGTACCTGCAGCTGCAGCGCCAGGCATTCGCTGAGGTCGCGGGCGCCGATGCCGGCAGGGTCGAGGTTCTGGATGTGCTTGAGTGCCGTTTCGAGTTCCAGCATATCGACTTCGAGTTCGGGTTCCAGCATGGCGGCTAGTTCGCACAGCGGCTGTTCCAGATAACCGTCGTCATTGATCGCATCCACCAGCAGCGTACACAGCATCTGGTCGCGCTCCGACAGCGTCAATAGCTGGAGTTGGCGCGCCAGGTGCTCGCGCAGCGTCAGTGCGGCCACTTCCTGGTGGCTGAAATCGCCATCGTCGTCGTTGCCGGCGTTATGCTCTTCCCAGCGACTGCCGCCGCCGGCATGTTCGAAATAGTCCTGGCCATAATCTTCCGGCCGCGGCGGCGGTTCTTCGGCCGGCGCCGTGCTGGCGGCGACGGGCGTCAGGCCCGGCACATAGGCATCGGCCTCGCCGTCCGCATTCTTGTCAGCGAGCTCGAGCAGGGGATTGGACTGCAGCAGGCCTTCCAGTTCCTGGTTCAGTTCCTGGCTCGACAACTGCAGCAGGCGTATTGATTGCTGCAGCTGCGGTGTCAGCGCCAGGTGTTGCGAAAATTTGAGCTGTAAGCTTTGCTTCATCTGTCTGCTTTGCTACAGCCTCGTGCTACAGGCGGAAATCCTTGCCAAGATAAACTTCTCTCACGCTGTCATTGTGGATGATTTCGCTCGGTTTGCCTGCCGCGAAGACGCGACCCTCATTGACGATGTAGGCGCGATCGCAGATGCCCAGTGTTTCGCGCACATTGTGATCGGTGATCAGCACGCCGATGTTGCGCTCGGTCAGAAAACGGATGATTTTCTGGATGTCGAGCACCGCGATCGGATCAATGCCGGCGAACGGCTCGTCGAGCAAAATGAAGCGCGGATTCGTTGCCAGGCAGCGCGCGATCTCGACGCGTCGGCGTTCGCCACCGGACAGGCTGACGGCGAGGCTGTTACGTATATGAGGTATATGTAGTTCATGCAGCAAGGCTTCAAGCTGTTCCTGCATTTCTTCTGCCGACAATTTTTGCAGCTGCAGGATGGCCAGGATGTTTTCCGCCACCGTCATCTTGCGGAAGATGGAGGCCTCCTGCGGCAGATAGGACAAACCCAGCCGCGCGCGCAGATGGATGGGCAACCGGCTCAGATCGCGGCCGTCGAGCAGGATGCGCCCGCCGTCGAGCGGTACCAGGCCGACCATCATGTAGAAGCTCGTGGTCTTGCCGGCGCCGTTGGGGCCGAGCAGGCCCACCACTTCACCGCTGTTGAGCTGTAGCGAAATATCCTGCACCACGGTGCGTGCCTTGTAGCGCTTGCGCAGGTTTTCGACGATGAGTTCGCTCATGTGTTGCGTGTCTTCCGTTGGTTGCGGGCTATTCGGTCGGGGCCTCGGGCGCAGAAGGCGGCGTTGCCTCGCCCGGCTTCTTCTTCGGTTGGATCACGGCGCGTACACGTCCACCCGGCGTGGCGGGCGTAGCGACGTCGGAACCGCCGCCGATGACTTCGGCGTATTCGGCCGCAGCGTCATACATGATGTAGTCGCCATGCACGATGTCGTCGCCACGCTTGACCCAGGCCTTGGTGTAAAGCTGCACCTTGTCCATGCGGCCGTCGTATTCGATACGCTGGGCGCTGCCCTGCATGTATTCGTCCTTGCCTTCCATCTTCTGCTTGAAGGTGGTCGGGTTGCCGTAGGAGGTGCCATGCTGGAAGCCCTGGCTGTCTTCGCGCACGATCAGCTTGTCGCCGTGGATGACCAGCGTGCCCTGCGTGAGCACGACGTCGCCGGTGTAGACGCTGGTTTTCTTGGCGTCGTTGACCGTGACCGTGTCGGCTTCGAGCTCGACGGGCTTGTCGCGGTCCGCCCTTTCCGCGGCGGCGGGCAGCGACAGCAGCAGTAGGATCAGCGACAGATAATAACGGGGCGGGTTAATCATAGAGTCTCCATGGATATCTAGTTGCGCGTCGCCTTGCGCCGCGGGCTGGCCTTGGTGCCGGTCTTGCCCTTGCTCGCCGCCCGGGCACGCGGTTTCGGCGGCGCCGGACGCTCATAGTGGACGCGCACATTCTTGAGCAGCGTCATGGTCTGCTTCTTTTTGTTGTAGATCATGCCGGTGCCGTGAATCACGGTCTTGGGCGCCTGCTTGATGACGACAGGGCGATCGGTGGTGGCAATCCCGGTGTCGGGCACGACATCGAGATACTCGGTGAGCAAGGTCATCTCGCCGCGGTCGGCGAAGGCTTCGCGCACGACCTTGACGTCATCCCTGAACTTCACGTTTTCGCCATTGCTCGACACCCAGCCGCGCTTCGCCGTAATCGAAGTGTCGGGCGCATCGCCGATGCCGTACTGCACGAGATCGGGTGCCACGAGCTCGGTCGTGTCGTCGTCGGGGAAATGCCGCATTTCCTGGGCACGCAATACGGAGCGGATATCGCCATTGACGTCGGTCTTGGTGGTGACGAAATTATTCAAAATATAATCCGGATCATGCCGCGTGCTGCCATCGGGTTTGGGCACGGGCGGCTGCACGGAACGGTCTATCCATAAGGTCAGCAGCGCCAGCACGCCGAGCAGCGCCAGCGGGAACAGGATGACGGGACGATTGTACATTCAGCCGACGGTAACCCTGATCACTTGAGATATTGGGCCATTTGCGCATCGAACGTGCCTTGCGCTTTCATCAGCAGCTCGCAGACCTCGCGTACGGCGCCGTGGCCGGCCTGGCGCTCGGTGGTGTAATGCGCGTATTGCTTGACCAGCGGCATGGCATGCGGCACGGTCACGGCCAGCCCGCAGCGGCGCATCGGCGGCAGGTCGACGACATCGTCGCCCATGAATGCGCATTGGTCGGCGGTAATGCCGAATTCCTGCAGCAGCGTCTCGAAGGCTTCCAATTTGTCCTCCACGCCTTGATGGAAGCGCGCAATGCCGGTGTTTTCGGCACGCTTGACCACGACGTTGGAGGTCCGTCCCGTAATCAGCGCCATCTGCACGCCGCTGGCCTTGAGCAGCTTCATGCCGAGGCCGTCCTGCGAATGGAAGGCCTTGTATTCAAGGCCGTCGTCGCCAAGAATGAGGCCGCCGTCGGTCATGACGCCGTCGACGTCGAAAATGACGACCTTGATGCGTTTTGCCCGTTCTTCTACTGTACTGCTTGCTGTTTGCGTCACTTAAACTACCTTTGCCATGAGCAGGTCGTGCATGTTGAGTGCGCCGACCAGCGTGCCCTGTTCATCTACCACGAGCAGGGCGTTGATCTTGTATTGCTCCATGAGTTCCACCGCGTCCACTGCCAGCTGTTCCGGCGCAATGCGTTGCGGCTCGGTGTGCATGACGTCGCGCATGTTGGCGGTCGTCGCATTGACGCCGTTCTCGAATGCGCGGCGCAGGTCGCCGTCGGTGAAAATGCCAAGCGGCTTGCCATCGGCACCGACGATCGCGGTCATGCCCAGCCCCTTGCGTGACATCTCGAGCAGGCCCTGAGCCAGCGTGGCCTCGATCGGCACGCTGGGCACGGCGTCGCCCGTGCGCATGATGTCGCCGACATGTACGAGCAGGCGGCGACCGAGTGCGCCGCCCGGATGCGAACGCGCGAAATCCTCGCTGGAAAAGCCGCGCAGTTCGAGCAATACCACGGCCAGTGCGTCGCCCAGCGCCAGCGTCGCCGTGGTGCTGGCGGTCGGCGACAGGCCGAGCGGGCACGCTTCGCGCGAAACGCTGGCATCGAGATGGACGTCGGCCTGGCGGGCCAGTGTCGATTTGACATTGCCGGTAATGCTGATGAGCTTGGCGCCCATGCGCTTCAGCAGCGGCAAGATGGCGAGCAGCTCGTCGCTTTCGCCCGAATTCGACAGCGCAACGACGATGTCGTCGGCCGTGATCATGCCAAGATCGCCGTGGCTGGCTTCAGCCGGATGCATGAAAAAGGCCGGCGTGCCGGTGCTGGCAAATGTCGCGGCAATCTTGCAGCCGATATGACCCGATTTGCCCATGCCGCTCACCACAACGCGGCCTCGGCATTGTAGAATAAGGGCGACTGCGCGCGTGAAGCTGTCATCCAGACGCTGGGCCAGCGCTTCGACCTCGCGCGCTTCAATAAGAAGAACTTCCCGGGCTAATTCCAACGAGGATCTGGCGCTATTCTGGTGGGCGCCGGAGGTTTGTATTGTGGAGATTCCCATAGCGCCAGTATAAAAGGGAATGCCCTGCGAATAAAGGATTTGCACGCAATAATGACCGGCCTGCGTTAAAGCCGGCATAAATTTTGCCTACACCGTATATGCACGAAACGCTTCCAGCCATTTTGATCCTGTTGACCAGCGCCGTTCTGGTGGTGGCCTTGTTTCGCGCCTTGCGTTTACCGCCCATGCTGGCCTATTTTCTGATCGGCCTGGTGCTGGGTCCCAAGGCCTCCGGCATCTTGCCGGATACCGAGGCCAATCGCGAGCTCGCCGAATTCGGCATCGTCTTTCTCATGTTCAGCATCGGCCTCGAATTCAGCCTGACCCGGCTCTACGCCATGCGTCGCATCGTGCTCGGCCTCGGCGGTGCCCAGGTCGGCTTCACCCTGATTGGCATCATGGGCGCCTGCATGCTGGCCGGCTTGTCGTGGCCGGCGGCCTTCGTCGTCGCCGGCGCGCTCACCATGTCGTCTACCGCCATCGTTTCCAAGATGCTGGTCGAACGCCTTGACGTCAATTCGCGCCACGGCCGCCTCGCCATCGGCGTCCTGCTGTTCCAGGACATCGCCGTGGTGCCCTTGCTGGTGCTGATTCCGGCCTTGGCCGCAGTCAATGGCGATGTCATCAGTATCCTCGGCGTGGCGCTGCTCAAGGCTGCAGCCGTGCTCAGCGTGCTGTTTATCTTCGGCAAGAGCCTCATGAACCGCTGGTTCGGCATGGTGGCGCGCCAGCGTTCGCGCGAGCTGTTCGTCATGAATGTGCTCATGGTGACGCTGATGCTGGCATTCGCCACCAAACTGGCCGGATTGTCCTATGCGCTGGGCGCCTTCATCGCCGGCATGCTGATCTCGGAGACGCGCTACCGCTATCAGGTGGAATCGGATATTGCCCCGTTCCGCGACATCCTGCTGGGCCTGTTCTTCATCACCATCGGCATGCTGCTCGATGTGCAGCAGCTGCTGGCCAATTTCGATCTCATCCTGTTGCTGCTGGTGGCGCTGATTGCGTTCAAGACGCTGGTGATAGCGCTGTTGAGCCGTGCGTTCGGCTACGAACCCGGTGTGGCGGTGCGCGCCGGCGTCACGTTGGCGCAGGCCGGCGAATTCAGCTTCGTGCTGCTGTCGCTGGGACTGAACCACGGCCTGCTCTCGGGCCAATCGTTGCAGGTCGTGCTCGGCGCGTCGCTGTTGTCCATGGTAATCGCGCCGTTCATCATCCAGCGCAATCTGCAGATCGCCGAATTCTTTTCGCGTAGCTACACGCGTAACCGCAGCCTGCAGATCGAAGGCATAGAAGCGGTCGGCAAGCAGCTCAGCGATCACGTGATCATTTGCGGTTTCGGCCGCAGCGGCCAGTATCTGGGCCGTTTCCTCACCGAGGAGCGCATTCCCTTCATTGCCCTCGATATAGACCCTGCACGCGTACAGGAGGCCGCTGCCGCCGGCGAGAACGTCATGTACGGCGATGCCGGTCGCCGCATCGTGCTGCAGGCGGCCGGTGCGGCGCGCGCCAAGGCGCTCATCATCAGTTACAACGATGCGCCGGCGGCGATGAAAATTCTGCATGTCGTCCAGGAAAATTATCCGCAATTGCCGGTCATCGTACGCACGGTTGACGACAGCAACATGGAAGCTTTCCGCATGGCCGGCGCCAGCGAGGTGGTACCGGAAGTGCTGGAGGGCAGTCTCATGCTGGCATCGCATGCCCTGGTCCTGCTCGGCGTACCGCTCAATCGCGTGATCAAGCGCATCCGCCTGTTCCGCGAAGAGCGCTACAAGATGTTCCGCGGCTTTTTCCACGGCGTATCCGACGCCGAACAGGAAGCATTGGAGAAGCTGCAGCCGCGTCTGCATTCGGTGGACATTCCGCCGGCTGCCTACTGCGTCGGCAAACCGGTCATGGCCTTGGGCCTCAAAGCCTATCAGGTCGAAATGAAGAGCATACGGCGCCAGAGCTTCAAGCCCTATGAGCCGATGCCGGAATCGGTGCTGGCCGAGGGTGACGTGGTGGTCCTGCTGGGCCGGCCGGAAGACCTCGTAAGCGCCGAAAGAGCGCTGCTGACCGGCCGATGAGCTTGCGCGTACTTGTTGCCGGTGGCGGAATCGTTGGCTGCCTCACCGCACTGGAGCTGGCTGGGCGCGGTTGCCGCGTCACACTGGTCGAGCGCAATGAAATCGCCAGCCAGCGATCGGGCGAGGCGTCGTGGGCCGGTGCCGGCATCCTGTTCCCGCTGCTGCCATGGATATATTCGCCCGCCGTCAACCGATTGGCATTGACCGGCGCCAGCCTTTACCCGGCCCTGTGCGAGCGCCTGCTTGCGGAAAGCGGCATCGACCCGGAATATCGCCAGACCGGCATGCTGATCCTGCCGAAATTCGATCGCGCGGCGGCGTTGGCCTGGTGCCATGCACATGACTTGCAAGCCGAGTTGGTGGCCACGCCGGAGATGGCCATCCGCGCACCCGCGGCGGGCGAAGGCCTGTGGCTACCGGGCGTGGCTCAGCTGCGGCCGCCGCATTTGCTCAAGGCCTTGCGCACCGTCCTGGAGCGTCGCGGCATCGAATTGCTGGAACGTACCGAACTCAAGTCCTTGCCGGCGGCGACGCATATGCAGCATTGGGAGACGCTGGATGGCGTGAAGCTGGAAGCCGACCGCTTCGTCGTTACTTCCGGGGCGTGGAGTTTCGAGCTGTTGCGCGCCAATGCCCTCAAGCTCAACATCAAGCCGATGCGCGGCCAGATACTGCTCTATGAGCAGCCCGCGGATGGCCCGACGCACATGGTGTTCCACGAAGGGTTCTATCTGGTGCCACGCCAGGATAGTGTGCTGCTTGCCGGCAGTACGCTGGAGGATGTCGGCTTCGATCCGGCGACTACCGAGACCGTGCGCGAGGAACTGCGTGCCAAGGCCGAGGCCGTGCTGCCGGCGCTCAAGGGCCGGCCGATACTGAAGCACTGGAGCGGCTTGCGGCCCGGCACGCCGGAGAATCTGCCCACCATCGCCGCCCATCCGCAAATCGAAAACCTGTTCCTGAATACCGGCCACTTCCGCTACGGCCTGACCATGGCACCTTGCAGTGCCCGGATGACTGCTGCGCTCGTCTGCGGCGAGCAGCCGCTGCATGACGCCGCGCCGTTTGCGATGCCGGCCTGAGCTCGCTCGCGGCTAGCGGCGGCGGGCAGCCATCAGACGTCTTTCCTCAGGCAATGTGCCGCGGCGGCGCGTTCGAAGATATTATCTACGCCGTCGTCATCCATATCTGGCGCTGCCAGCGCGTTACGAAAAGCCTGGCATGCCGGCTTGGGATCGATCAATTCGGTAACCAGCCTGGTTTTCCTGTTTAGATCGAGCGGCTGGTAATGGTGCGAACAGCCGGCCAGCGAGGCAAAAAGCAAAAAGCCGAGCATGATTTTGGGCATGAAATTTCAGTCGGGTTTATTTAAAGAATAGCGCGGGCCAGCTTGCTGTTGCGGCGGATAGCCGGGCGCAGTCTGGCGGCGCATTGGCTTAATTGTTTGCCGGGGTGCGATGTTCTATAGCTTTGCCAGCGCTATGCCGACCAATGACCGGACTTGCCACCCAACTTTTCCAGCAGGCGAATGTCGCTGATGGTCATGCCGCGATCCACTGCCTTGCACATGTCGTAAATCGTCAGCAAGGCCACGCTGACGGCAGTGAGTGCTTCCATCTCGACGCCGGTACGTCCCACGGTTTCTGCCGTCACCAGGCAATGTACGGTATTGCCCGGCTGATCGACTTCGAACTCGACACCCACCTTGGTCAGGCCGATCGGATGGCAGAGCGGAATCAAGTCGGAAGTGCGCTTGGACCCCTGG
>CBILOJ010000039.1:0-12044 GCA_966238525.1 uncultured Methylophilaceae bacterium
GGGCAACGGCCGAGCTGGCAGGCATTGGCCGCAGCCTTGGCGGCTGTACTTGCGGTCATCGTGCTTGCGCTCAGCTTTTTTCTGCTGCGCAGCCAACGGCAGCGGTTGCAGCCGCTGCAGCGTATTTACCAGACATTCCTGCGCAAGCTGGAAAAAGCCGGCGTGCAACGCCAATCCGGCGAAGGGCCGCAGGATTTCGGCCAACGTGCAGCGGCGCAGCTACCTACACAGGCCGCCGCCATCGAGCGCATCAGCGCGACCTATGCCAGGTTGCGCTACCGCGATACGGCCGATGCGAAAGCGCTGGCGGATTTCAAGCGCATGGTGACAACATTCAGGGTTTCATGACGGATATCGACACCGAATATATGCAGGCGGCGCTGGCGCTGGCCGAAGAAGCGGCGCTGGCGGGCGAAGTGCCGGTAGGCGCCATCGTGGTCAAGGATGGCGTCATCGTCGGCCGCGGCCGCAATGCCCCGATTACGCAGCATGATCCCAGTGCGCATGCCGAAATCCAGGCCATGCGCGATGCCGCGCGTAATCTCGGCAATTACCGCCTGGTCGGCTGCACGCTCTATGTCACGCTGGAGCCTTGCGCCATGTGCTGCGGCGCCATGCAGCATGCGCGTATCGCCCGTGTCGTCTATGGCGCCAGCGATCCCAAGACCGGCGCCTGCGGCAGCGTGGTCGACCTCATGGCCGAAACGCGGCTCAATCATCATGCCGTGGTCGAAGGCGGCGTGCTGGCCGAACAGTGCGGCCAGCGCCTGTCGCAATTTTTCGCCGAACGCAGGTTGAGGAAACCACCCGGCACCATCTGACAGCTGTACGCTAGCGTACAGCTATCGCCGTCACACACCATTAAGCTTTTGCTGGGAATATCCTTTCAACAAGGAGGTACCATGCAAAATCACGTCCAACACGGCGCTCACCTAAGCGCCGCCTTGCTCGCCCTGGGTTTGATGCAAGCTATAAGCGCTGCGGCAGAAGTCAAACTCGAAGACACGCGTAACGGCTCTCAGCTCAAGGTGCAAGCCGACAGCGATCAGGCGAAGGAATTTCTGGCCACAGGCAAGAACCCATACATCGGCGACAAGAATGCCATTGCGGCGGGCAAGAAGCTTTATCAGCTCTATTCCTGCGCGCAATGCCATGGCGCTCAAGCCCAGGGACAGACGGCGAAAGGTCTGACCGGACCCCGATACAATCATGCCAAAAGCGCCAACGATGAAGGCATGTTCGAGATCATCTGGGCCGGCACCAACGGCGGCATGAGCGGCAAGGGCAAGGGCCATATGGATCCGACCGATCCCAACAACGGCCTTTCGGCCGATGAAACGCTCAAGGTCATCGCCTGGATTCGCAGCCAGGGGCAAAACGGGCAATAGCCGTGTAGCGCCCTTGAATTGCACAAATAAAAAAACCGGCCTCGAAGGCCGGTTTTTTTGTTACTTCTGCGATGTTTAGTCGCGTTCGCCCAGCAGCGCCATCAGGATCTGCAGCAGGTTGACGAACAGGTTGTAGATGTTGAGGTACAGCGCCAGGGTCGCCATCACGTAGTTGGTTTCGCCGCCGTTGACGATGCGGCTCACGTCATACAGGATGAAGCCCGAGAACAGCAGCACGGCCACACCCGACAGCGCCAGCGACACGGCCGGCACCTGGAAGAACAGGTTGGCGAGCGAAGCGACGATCAACAGGATAATGCCGACCATGAGGAAATTCCCCATGAAGCTGAAATTCCGCTTGCTGGTGGTAGCGATACCGGCCAGAGTCAGGAAGATGATGCCGGTACCGCCGGCGGCGAGACCGACCAGCTGACCGCCGTTGCTGAGGTTGAGCGCGACTTGCAGGATAGGCCCGAGCATGAAGCCCATGAAGCCCGTCAGCAGCAACAGCAGCGCAACGCCGAGTCCGCTGTTGCTGTTGGCGCGAATGGCGAAGAACAGGCCGAACATGACGGCCAGCATGCCGACGGCGAACAGAATGGGGCTTTGCTGCGCCCAAGTGAAATCCATGCTCATGCCGATCAGGGCGCCGATCACCGTCGGCACCATGGTCAGACCCAGCATCATGTAGGTATTGCGCAGCACCTTATGGGTGCCTGACGCTACTGCCTGGCCGCTACTAGCGACTCGATAATCAGTTTGCATTGCTTGTTTCCTCTAATGTGAAAAACCGATGGTTCCGGATGTGAAACCTAAGGCTAAGACTAGCCGATCGCCTGCTAAGTTTCAACCGGACCGGCGCGCATTGTAATGCTCAGGCCGTGAACGGTAAATCACCGTCGGCTTTGCCGATAGCGGAGATGCGTTGTACGGCCTGCACGAATTCCGCGTTCTCGCGCAGAGCATTCGTATCGGCAGCATGATGCGCGCCGTGCATGCGTGCGAGACGCGCCAGGCTGACGGCCGACATGTCGGCCTGCAGCGTCGCCAGCAGCTCGTCGGCAAGGTCGGGCCGGTTGCAGACCAGCACCATGTCGCAGCCTGCGGCCAACGCGGCTTCGGCGCGCTGTGTGACATTGCCGGCGACGACGGCGCCTTCCATGGCAAGATCGTCGCTGAAAATCACGCCGTTGAAGCCCAGATGCTTGCGCAGAATTTGCTGCAGCCATATCTTGGAAAAACCAGCCGGCTTGTCGTCGACCTGCGGATAAATGACATGCGCCGGCATCACCGCCTGCATGCCGGCCTCGACCATGCGCCGGAACGGCTCCATGTCGACGCGCTCGATCTGCGGCAGGTCGCGCTCATCGACCGGAATTTCGGTATGCGAATCGGCGGCGACATAGCCATGGCCGGGAAAATGTTTGCCGACAGCCGCCATGCCGCCGCGCTTGAGCCCGGCCATCAGCGACTGGGCCAGATCGGCAATTGCCTGCGTATCGCGATGAAAAGCGCGGTTGCCGATGACGGCGCTATTGCCGAAATCGACGTCAAGCACCGGCGTGAAGCTGAAATCGACGCCGTGCGCGCGCAACTCGGCGGCGAGTATCCAGCCCGCCTCCTCGGCCAACTGGCGCGCGCGCCGCGGATTGTCGTCCCACAGCTTGCCCAGTTCGCGCATCGGCGGCAGCTGGACGAAACCTTCGCGGAAACGCTGCACGCGTCCGCCCTCGTGGTCGACCGCGATCAGCAGCGGCGGCTGGCGCACGGCATGGATGGATGCGCTCAGCGCCTTGAGCTGGGGGCCGGAAGTAAAATTGCGGGCGAACAGGATGACGCCGCCGACCAGCGGATGCTGCAGACGGCGGACATCATCGGCATCGAGTTCGGTGCCGCGTACATCCAGCATGATGGGGCCGAGGGACATGGAGTTACCTTTTTACGTCGAGTATGTCGCGCAGTTTATCGCCCAATACGTTTACCGCCAACACCAGCGACATCAGGCTCAATCCCACCGCCAGCACGTAATGCGGCGCCACCAACAGGTAGCGTACGCCGTCGCGCAGCATGGCGCCCCACGATGCGGCCGGTGCCTGGATGCCGAGACCGAGAAAGGACAGACTGGCTTCGGCGATGATGAGGCCGGCGATGCTGTAGGTGGCCTCCACTACCAGCGGCGCGGCAAGCAGCGGCAGCATGTGCCGCAGCATGATGCGCGGCACGGAAGCGCCCAGCGATTCTGCCGCCAACACGTGCTGGCGACGGCGCAGCGACAGCGCTTGCGCCCGCGTCAATCGCGCGTAACCGACCCATGACGTCAGGCATAGCGCCAGTACCAGGTTGCCGATGCCCGGTCCGAGCACGGCGGCAAAGGCAATCGCCAGCAGAATGCCCGGGAACGCCATGAAGACGTCGGTCACATGCATGAGGATGCGGTCCACCCAGCCGCCGAAATAACCGGCAACCAGGCCGAGCACGGTGCCTGCCGTCATGGTGGCGGCAGTGACGCTGATGGCGACCAGCAAAGCCACACGCGCGCCGTCGACCAGGCGCGCCAGGATATCGCGTCCCAGATCGTCGGCGCCGAGCAACCCGCCCGCGCCTGGGAACGCAAGAATATGGCCGAGATCGATGCGATCCGGTTGTAGCGGCAGTACATCCGCCAGCAGTGCAGCCACGCTCCAGCCTGCAATCACCAGCGCCGGCCACGATGCTGCCAAGTTGTCAGCAGACCGCCTAGCCATGCAGGCGCACGCGCGGATCGATGCGCGTGTAGGCGAGATCGGTCAACAGGTTGACCAGCACATAGCTGAGCGCGATGACCAGCACGCAGGCCTGCGTTACCGGGTAGTCGCGCTTTTCTATCGATTCGACCAACAGCCGCCCCACGCCTTCCCAGCCGAACATGGTCTCGGTGATGACGGTACCGGCCAGCAGGCCGCCGAGCTGCAGGCCGAGCACGGTGACGACCGGCAGCAATGCCGCGCGCAGGGCGTGGCGCAGGATTACCATGCGCTCGGGCAATCCTTTCGCCCGCGCAGTGCGCACGAAATCCTCATGCAGCACTTCGAGCAGGCTGGCACGCGTCATGCGAGTGAGTATGGCCGCCAGGCCGAAACCCAGGGTCAGCGCCGGCAACACGATGGCAGCCGACGCCTGCATACCGCTCACGGGCAACACGCCCAGCCACAGTGCGAACACCAGCATGAGTAGCGGGCCCAGCCAGAAATGCGGCATCGCCGACAAGGTCAGGCTCAGCAAGGTGGCCAAACTATCGGGCCATCGCCCCGCCTGCAGCGCCGCGGCGATGCCGAGCGGCAGGCCGATGGCGATCGCGATCAGCAAGGCGGCCAGTGCGAGCTTGGCAGTGGCCGGAATGCGTTCGGCGAGCAAATGCGAAATCTCGGTCTTGCTGTGGATGGAACGGCCAAAATCGCCGTGTGCGAGCTTGGTGAGGTAATCCTTGAACTGCAATGCCAGTGGCCGATCCAGGCCGAGCTCGGCGCGCAGCTGACCGCGGTCGGCGCTGGTGGCGGATTCGCCCAGCATGACCTCGACCGGGTCGCCCGGCACCAGGTGCACCAGAAGAAACGTCAACAGCAGCACGCCGAACACTACCGGCGCGACGCCCAGCAGGCGCTTAAGCATCATCAAGAAGAATGACGGGAGTGCCCACCGGCACGGCATCGAACAGCGCGACGACATCATGGTTGCGCATACGTACGCAGCCATGCGATTGCGGCGTGCCCATGGGTTCGCTGTCCGGGGTACCGTGGATGTAGATGTAGCGCTGCATGCTGTCGACGTTGCCGAGGCGGTTGTAGCCCGGTTCGCAACCTGACAGCCACAGGATGCGCGTAAGGATGAAATCGCGACCGGGATGCTGGGCGCCGAGCGTGGGCGTCCAGGTCTCGCCGGTGGGGCGTCGCCCCTTGAACACGCTGCCGATGGGTGCGCCGGCGCCTATCTTGGCACGCACGATGTGGCGCCCTCGCGGCGTGCGATAGCTGTTCTTCTCCTCGCCGCTGCCCTTGAGCGCGGTGGAAACCGGATATTGCGCAATAACGGCGCCGGCGTCATCGCGCAAGGTCAGTGTCTGTGCGGCAATGGCAATCTCGATCTGCATGTCAGTTTGGGTTATTGCCTTCCATCGTCTTTTCTATCGTCGTCAATCCGTCCCAATTGCCGTCGGGCGCCAGGCGATAGTCGGTAAGCCCCTCGCGCATGGCGACGAACTGGCCTTCGTACCACAGCGGGACATATGGCAATTGCGCATGCACGCGGCGGCTGACGCCCTGCCAATCGGCCCGCGCGATGAGCTGGTCGGTGACATTATCACGGAAGCGGCCACGGTTGGCACCCTTGGGCGGCACGGACGCGCTGTCAAACGCCAAGCGGTAGATTTCCGGTGTCTTGAGTCCGACCCAGGTCAGGCCGTACAGCTGGAATTTACCATGCTTGACGTCGTCGAAGAACGTGCCCCAATCGAGGCTGCGGATTTCGAGTGCTATGCCCGCCGGGCGCATCTGCGCCTGCATCATGGTGGCGAGCCGCACGCGCTGTGCATCGGTGGAAGTTTTGTAGGTCAGCTTGAGCGGCAGCGCTACGCCGGCTTGTTCCAGCATGGCACGCGCCAACAATGGATCGTACTGGTATGCGGGCAGATCGGCATTGCCGGCCCAGTGCTCGGGCGGCAGTATGGCGCCGGCTTCACGACTGGCGTCGACCAGGGCATGGCGGATGATGGCTTTGCGGTCTATGGCGTGCGCAATGGCGCGCCGCACTTCGAGCTTCGCCAGCAGCGGATCCTGCAAATTGAAACCCAGATAGGAAAAATTGGCGCCGGGCGATTCGAGCAGCCGCACCCCGGGCTGGCGCTTGAGGTAACGCACCATTTCCGGCAGCAAGTCGCCCTGCAGCAGGTCGATTTCACCGCGCAGCAGCTTGAGTACGCGCACTGTGGGATCCCTGACCTCCTCCAGCACGATGCGCTGCCGGTCGCGGCGACGCTCCAAGGTCAGCGTGCCCTGCCAGGCAACGAATTTCAATGGCCCGCTGCCGACGGGACGATGGGCGAAATCGTGGCCTTGCGCGATCAGCCGCGCCGGCATGATGCCGATGATGAGCCGTGCCGGGAAGTCGTCGTCGGAAGCATCGAGGTGGAAATCCAGCGTATCGGCGTCGATAGTCTCGATGGCCTGGATATGGGCAAATTCCGCCGTATGCGGCGAATCCCGCAGCGCCAGCAGCGAGTTGTAGGTAGCGGCAACGTCGGCTGCGTTCAAGGGGCTGCCATCATGAAAAACGGCATGCGGCTGCTTGAGCGTGAAGCGGTAATGCCGGGAGGAAAGTCTTTGCCAGGAAGCCAGTGCCGGCACCGGCCGCGAGCGTGCGTCGAAATCGACCAGCGGCTGGTAGATCAGGCGATTGACGCGCGCCGAAGCGGCATCGGAGGCATAACGCGGATCGAGATTGAGCGGCGCCTGCGCCAGCCCCATGCAAATTTCGCCATGGTCTACAGGCTTGCTGCAGGCGCCCAGGCCTGCGCTGCACAGCAAAGCCAGCCATAATACGAACCATCGCGCCATGCGCCAAGTCTACCATGCCATGTCAGACAGAGTTTACAGCTTCCCGCCGATTGCCGATGCGCAGACGCGCGTCCTGATCCTGGGCTCGATGCCGGGCGAACGTTCGTTGCAGGCGAACCAGTATTACGCCCATCCGCAGAACGCCTTCTGGAAAATCATGGATGCGCTGGTCGGCGCCGGCCGCCATCTCGACTATGCCGCCAGGCTGGAAAAACTGCTGGCCCACGGCATCGGCATGTGGGAATCGCTGAAATCGTGCCAGCGCGTCGGCAGTCTGGATTCGGCGATTATTCCGGCGACCATGGAAGCCAACGACTTCAACGCCTTTTACGCAGCGCACCCGAAAATCAGCCATGTGTTTTTCAACGGCGGCACTTCGGCCACCGTCTACCAGCGCCGCGTGATGCCGCAGCTATCGCGGCAATTCGCCCATCTGCATCATCAGCGCCTGCCGTCTACCAGCCCGGCGCATGCCACGCTCAGGTTCGAGCAGAAGCTGGAGGTCTGGCGTACGGCACTGCAGGGCAGCGGGGTCCTGGCTTAGTCTCGTTCGAACATGGCCATGGATTCGACATGCGCCGTATGCGGGAACATGTTGATGACGCCGGCAGCCTTGAGGCGATAGCCCTTGGCGTGCACCAGCAGGCCGGCATCGCGCGCCAGGGTGGCAGGATTGCAGGAGACGTAGACAATGCGTCGCGGCGTAGCGCTGAGCTCGGCCGGTGTCCCGGGTATCTCGCTGTCCGGCAAGGCCTTGAACAATTCCAGCGCGCCGTCGCGCGGCGGATCGACCAGCCACTTGTCGAAGCGGCCGAGGCCGGCCAACGCTTCCGTCGTCATCTTGAACAAGTCCGCTTCACGAAACTCGGCCTGCGTTTCCAGGCCGTTCAGCACCGCGCTTTCCTGCGCACGCTTGACCAGTGCCGCCGACCCTTCCATGCCCAGCACGGCGGCGCCGCTGCGGGCAATAGGCAGCGTGAAGTTGCCCAGGCCACAAAAGAAATCGGCAATGCGCTCGCCCGCCTGCGGATCTAGCAACTGCATGGCACGGCGCAGCATGACGCGATTGATGTGCGGATTAACCTGGGTGAATTCGGTGGGCATGAACGGATAGGTCAGGTCGAACTCCGGCAGCGAATAGCTCAGGCCCGGACCATCCTTGGGATAGAACGGCATGACGGTATCGGGGCCTTTGCTCTGCGTCCAGATCTGCACGCCGTGGCGATCGGCGAATTCGCGCAGCCACGGCTCGTCGGCCGGTTGCAACGACTCCAAGATGCGCAACACCAGCACCGTGGCGTGTTCGCCGACCGCGACCTCGATCTGCGGCAGGCGATCGATGACCGACAGTTTCGCGATCAGCTGCTGCAACGGCACGATAAGCGCGGAGACGTGCGGCGGCAGCACTTCGCAGCTGTCCATGTGCGCAACGTAACTGCTGGCCTTTTCATTGAAACCGACCAGCACACCGCCTTTTTTCGGTACATGGCGCACGCGCAGGCGCGCCTTGTGCCGATAACCCCAGGGCGGACCGTAAATAGCCGGCAGCATGGATTCCGCTTTCACCTTGCCGATGTGCCACAGGTCGGCCTCCAGCAGGCGCTGCTTGGCGGCGACCTGGGCCGAGAATTCGAGATGCTGCATGGCGCAGCCGCCGCAGGTGCCGAAGTGCCGGCATAGCGGCGTGGTGCGCAGATTGGAAGCCTTGAGGATTTCAACCGCGTCGGCGACTTCGTAGCTTTTCTTCCGGCGGTGCGATTGGTAGGTCACGGTTTCGCCGGGCAAGGCGCCGTCGATGAAGATGACCTTGCCGTCGACATGGGCGACGCCGCGCCCTTCCTGGTCCAGCGATTCAATATGGGCAATAGGAGAATTTTGCATGGGGCGGGATTTTACAGGATAGGCTGGTTGCGCCCAACATCTGCCTGTTTAACAACAGCTTTTTGTTCCGTCGAGTACACAAGACACGTAAAGAATTCGCGCCATGCTTATGATGGCAACAAATCTATAGTAAAATCATGTGCTTAATTAGCATCCCATCTACGGTTTAATGCAATGAACCAGATTCACAAATTCGCGACCGACGACGTTCGCATCAAGGAAATCAAGGAACTGCGGCCACCTGCCGAGTTGCTGGAGCAACTGCCCGCCAGCAGCGAAGCCACCGACAACATCCTTGCCACGCGTGCCGCCGTGCATCGTATCCTGCACAGCGCGGACGATCGATTGCTGGTCATCGTCGGCCCCTGCTCCATCCACAACTACGCCGCCGGCATCGAATACGCACAACGCCTGATCGCCGAGCGCGAGCGCCTGTCAGCCGACTTGCTCATCGTCATGCGCGTCTATTTCGAAAAGCCGCGCACCACGGTAGGCTGGAAAGGCCTGATCAACGACCCGCACCTCGACGGCAGCTACCAGATCAACGAAGGCCTGGAGCTGGCGCGCAAATTCCTGCTGGAAGTGAACGAGCTCGGCATGCCGGCCGCGACCGAATTCCTCGATACCATCACGCCGCAATACACCGGCGACCTCGTCAGCTGGGGCGCCATCGGTGCGCGCACGACCGAATCGCAGGTACACCGCGAGCTCGCCTCGGGCCTGTCGTGCCCGGTGGGTTTCAAGAACGGCACCGACGGCAACGTCAAGATCGCGGTCGACGCCATCAAGGCCGCTGCCAGCCCGCATCACTTCCTGTCCGTGACCAAGGCCGGCCATTCCGCCATCGTCTCCACCGCCGGCAACGAAGATTGCCACGTCATCCTGCGTGGCGGCAAAACGCCCAATTACGAGGCTTCCTATGTCGACGCCGCAGCGCGCGAGCTGGCCGATTGCGGCCTTGCCGCCAAGGTCATGATCGACTGCTCGCATGCCAATAGCCGCCGACAGTACAAGCTGCAGATGGAGGTCGCTGCCGACATCGCCGGCCAGATCGCCGGTGGCGACGACCGCATCATGGGCGTGATGGTGGAGTCACACCTCAATGAAGGCCGGCAGGATCACACGCCGGGCTGCCAGCTTGAATACGGCAAATCCATCACCGATGCCTGCCTCGGTTGGCAAGACACGCTGGCGCTGCTGGAAACACTGGCCGAAGGCGTACGCGCGCGACGACGGCACGAGGAAGCGGCCGAGTGAAAAACCCGGCACAGGCCGGGACATAACATTCAATCCAGCCGTACTTACTTCTAAAGTTTAGTGCTGCAAGGCTTCAAGCCGCTTTGCACATGGAGTGCTTTCTTCGGCGCACAATCCAGGCAAGCACGCCGAGGCCGGAAACCAGCATGGCGTAGGTCTCAGGCTCCGGTATCATCAAGGACGTATCGATGCCATAGACGAACCGTTCGATATGAATCGGCTGCCCAATGATCACCTCGTTGCCAGTGGTATTCAAATACCGTGCTGTGACATCTCCCACGCCGAACCGCACCGTCGTGTAAAAATCTTCAGCTACGGCAGAACCGGCATCAGGACCAGCCACGCTCGATAAGGGCAGAAAATAGGAACCGTCGTCCTTAACGAACTCTATTGAAAATGGCGGATACTGGCTAATGAACCCCACAAACGTAAGCCCATCAGTGCCCTCGGCTTCACCTATGGACCATTCCATGCCAATGTAATTTTGTGGGCTATCGAAATTCACCTCATACACCGAAGGGAATTCGGTATCGGTAAATACAGCTCCACTGGTTGAATAAGCCTCGAAAGAGTCATGGTTGGTGAGACCAGGCATTTCAATCGTGTTTACCGTAACAAGCGCCTGCGCCGTTTGCATAGCACCTGCCAGCACCAAAGCCAGCAAGCTTTTCCATAGGATGTGCTTCATCATCGTCTCCCCGTAAAAGGGTATCGGAACCATGTTGTATTGGGACCAATACGATAGAGATGATTTGCCGTCAGCTACCGTAATTCAGTGCGCTAAACCGCTTAACGGGGAATGGAAATTCGCAGGAAAATGGTGGGCAGTTTAGATGGCATCTGGCCGGCTCCATAGCCAGATCACCACGCACACCATGATTGCGGAAACGCCGCCCTGCAGCCAGGGATGCAACGGCATCAGCCACAGCAGCGTCATGCTGCCGCACATCATGATGGTCGCCAGCGCCTTGGCGCGACGGGAGATGGCCCCGGATTCGCGCCAGTGGCGGATGGGTGGGCCGAAGCGGCGATGGGTCAGCAGATAGTGCTCCAGCTGCGGCCAGCCCTGGCTGCCGGCCCAGGCCGCAAGCAGGATGAAGGGTACGGTCGGCACCACGGGCAGGAAGGCGCCGATCAGGCCCAGCAGCAGCGCGATGATCGCGAACAATCGCCACAGCAGGATTTTGGTTTGCTCGATCATGGAACGTATGGCCTACCTGAGGTGAAGCTGCTGTTCCCTGCGGCCTGCCGTTACTGTGACCAGGCTTGCAGGAATTCCTGCCAGTGCGTTGCTTCGTAAGCGGCGAGCGTCGCGCGCACCAGCTCGATTTCGCGCATGTAGGCTTCCTCATTAAGGATGCCGCGCATGCGCTGGAAACGCAGATAAACGAGATAGGTATTGGCGACGTCGGTTTCGCAATAGTTGCGGATGGCTTCGATCTGATCGTCCTTGAAGGCATCCCACACCTTGCTGCCGTCCATGCCGAGTTTGCCGGGGAAGCCGCATAGCTGGGCAATCTGGTCCAACGGCGCATTGGCGCGCGGCTGGTAGAGCGCCATCAAGTCCATCAGATCGAGATGGCGCATATGGTAGCGGCTGATGTAATTGTTCCACTTGAAGTCGCGGTCGTCATCGCCCATGTCCCAATAGCAGCAGGCCGTGACGTTGTTGATCAGCGCGCGATAGTGCAGCACCGGCAGGTCGAAGCCGCCGCCGTTCCACGACACCAGATTGGGCTTGTACTTGTCGATGCCGTCGTAGAAGCGCTGGATGATCTGCGCTTCCGGTTCGTCAGCCGCGCCCAATGTCCACACCCGGAAGCTGTCGCCCTCGCGCAACGCGCAGGAGATGGCGACCACGCGATGCTGATGTAGCGGCAGAAATTCACTGCCGTTGTGCTGCCTGCGCTGGTGGAAGGCGATGTTGGCG
>CBILOJ010000040.1:0-11759 GCA_966238525.1 uncultured Methylophilaceae bacterium
CTCGCGCCAGATCGGTTTCACCATCATCTCGCTGACATTGTCGCTGATCGCGGTGCTGATCCCGCTCTTGTTCATGGGCGACGTCGTCGGCCGGCTGTTCCGCGAATTCGCCATCACGCTGGCGGTCGCCATCCTGATCTCGGGCGTGGTGTCGCTGACGCTGACACCGATGATGTGTGCCAAACTGCTGCGGCATACGCCGGAAGACAAGCGCAGCCGTTTCTACAACGCGGCCGGCGACGTAATCGACCGCATGACGCGACTCTACGGCAAACTGCTGACGCGCGTGCTCAATCATCAGGCGCTGACGCTGCTGGTTGCCGTCGCCACACTGGTACTGACCGCCATCCTTTATATCGCAATCCCCAAGGGCTTTTTCCCGTTGCAGGATACCGGCCTGATCCAGGCCATTTCCGAAGCGCCGCAGACGGTCTCGTTCAAGGCCATGGCTGAACGCCAGCAGGCACTGGTGGACGTCATCGTCGACGATCCAGCTGTCGCCAGCGTGTCGTCCTTCATCGGCATCGACGGCACCAATACCACGCTCAACAGCGGCCGCATGCTGATCAACCTCAAGCCCAAGGCCGAACGCGACGGCGTGGCGGCAGTCATGGCCCGGTTGCAGGAAAAAGTGGCCGATGTGCCCGGTATCGGGCTCTATATGCAGGCGGTGCAGGACCTCACCATCGAGGACCGCGTCAGCCGCAGCCAGTACCGCTTCATCATGGAAGACGCCGATCCGGATGTGCTGGCGCGTGGCGTACAAAACATGGTGCGCGTGCTGCAGCAGTCGCCGCTGCTTGAGGACGTGGCGACCGACATGCAGAACGACGGTTTGCAGGCCTATCTCGAAATCGACCGCGATGCCGCCAGCCGTCTCGGCGTGACGACGGCCGACATCGACAACGCGCTCTACAACGCCTTCGGCCAGCGCCTGATCTCCAACATCTTCACCCAGTCCAACCAGTACCGCGTGGTGCTCGAGGTCGCGCCGCAATTCCGCCAGGGGCTGGATGCGCTGGGCGGCATCTACGTGACGGCCAGCGGCACGCTGGCGCCCGGTGCCGCCGCGACGACGACCGCCACAACCCAGTCGGCCACCTTGACCGCGCCCAACCAGGTGCCGCTCAACGCCATCGCCAGGATCAGCGAGCGCACGGCGCCGCTCGTGATCAACCACCTGGGCCAGTTCCCGGCGGCCAATGTGTCGTTCAACCTGGCACCGGGCGCGGCACTCAGCGACGCGGTCGAGGTCATCGACGCCGCGCAGCAGGAGATCGGCCTATCCCCGAGCACGCGCATCGTGTTCCAGGGCGCGACCACCGCCTTCCGCGCTTCGCTTGCCAACCAGCTGATGCTGATCCTGGCCGCCATCGTCACCATGTACATCGTGCTTGGCGTGCTCTACGAGAGCTACGTGCATCCGGTCACCATCCTGTCGACGCTGCCGTCGGCCGGCATCGGCGCGCTGCTGGCGCTGATGCTGACCGGCAACGACTTAGGCATCGTCGGCATCATCGGCATCATTTTGCTGATCGGCATCGTCAAGAAGAACGCCATCATGATGATCGACTTCGCGCTCGAAGCGCAGCGCGAGCAGGGCATGGCGCCGCGTGACGCCATCTACCAGGCCTGTTTGCTGCGGCTGCGGCCGATCATGATGACGACGCTGGCGGCGCTGCTCGGTGCCCTGCCGCTGATGCTGGGCACCGGCGTCGGCTCCGAGTTGCGGCAGCCGCTGGGCCTGACCATGGTCGGCGGCCTCATCGTCAGCCAGGTGCTGACGCTGTTCACGACGCCGGTCATTTACCTTGCCTTCGACCGTCTGGCCGCGCGCTTCAGCGCCATGCGCGGCCGTTCCGAGCCTCTGCCGGCAGGCGACGGCAACAGCGCATGAATTTCTCGCGCATCTTCATCGACCGGCCGGTCGCCACCAGCCTGATGACGCTGGCGATCACGCTGGCCGGCGCCGTAGCCTTCTTCCTGCTGCCAGTGGCGCCGCTGCCGCAGGTGGATTTCCCGACGATCTCGGTACGCGCGAGCCTGCCCGGCGCCAGCCCGGAAACGATGGCGACCGCGGTGGCGACGCCACTGGAAAGATCGCTGGGGCGTATTGCCGGCGTCACCGAAATGACGTCGTCGAGCGCGCTTGGCGAAACGCGCATCACGCTGCAGTTCGAACTCGACCGCGACATCAATGGCGCCGCGCGCGACGTACAGGCGGCGATCAATGCCGCGCGCACGCTGCTGCCGACTGGTATGCCGAGCAATCCGAACTACCGCAAGGTCAATCCGGCCGACTCCTCGATCATGATTCTGGCATTGACCTCGGAGACGCTGACGCCGAGCCAGGTCTACGATGCCGCATCGACCATCCTCGCCCAGAAAATCTCGCAGGTGGAGGGCGTGGGCGAGGTCAGCGTCGGCGGCAGCTCGCTGCCGGCGGTGCGCGTCGAACTTAACCCGACCGCGCTCTACAACTACAACATCAGTTTCAGCGACGTCAGCCGCGCCATCTCCACCACCAACGCCAACCGTCCCAAGGGAACGGTTGAGGAGGACGACAAGCGCTGGCAGATCTACGCCAACGACCAGGTGCACCGGGCCGAGGATTACCGCCCGCTGGTCGTCGCATACCGCAATGGCGCGGCGGTAAGGCTGGACGACCTGGCCGAAGTGGTGGATTCGGTCGAGGACGTGCGCCACGAGGGTTCGTCCAACGGCCGTCCGGCGGTCTTGCTGCGCATCGACCGCCAGCCCGGCGCCAATATCATCGAAACCGTCGACCGCATCAAGGCGTTGCTGCCGCAATTGACAGCCTCGATTCCGCCCGCCATCGACGTCGACGTCGCGCTCGACCGTTCGCCGACCATCCGCGCCTCGGTGCACCACGTCGAATTTACGCTGGTGCTGTCGGTCGGCCTTGTCATCATGGTGGTGTTCCTGTTCCTGCGTAATGCACGCGCCACGCTGATTCCGACCGTGGCGGTGCCGGTATCCCTGACCGCGACCTTCGGCGTCATGTATTTGTGCGGCTACAGCCTGGACAATCTGTCGCTGATGGCGCTGACCGTGGCGACCGGCTTCGTCGTCGACGATGCCATCGTCGTGCTCGAGAACATTTCGCGCCATATCGAGAAGGGCATGGCGCCGATGCGGGCGGCGATGCAGGGTGCGCGTGAAGTGGCGTTCACCGTGGTGTCGATGAGCATCTCGCTGGTGGCGGTGTTCCTGCCGTTGCTGCTCATGGGCGGCATCGTTGGCCGCCTCATGCGCGAATTCGCCGTGACCTTGTCGGTAGCCGTGCTGGTGTCGCTGGTGATCTCGCTCACTACCACGCCGATGATGTGCGCGCGCCTGCTGAAGGCGGAGCCGGAGCGCAAGCCCGCGCGCTGGGCGGTGTGGAGCGAGCGCGCCTTCGATGCGCTGCTCGGCGCCTACCGCCGCAGCCTGGACGTCGTGCTGCGCCATGGCCGGCTGACCATGCTGGTGCTGCTGGCAACGGTCTGCCTTAACGTGTTCCTCTATATCGCCGTGCCCAAGGGTTTCTTCCCGCAGCAGGATACCGGCCGCATTGCCGGTGCCATCGAGGCCGACCCCGGCATCTCGTTCCAGGCCATGCGGCACAAGCTGCAGGATTTCATCGAGATCGTGCGCGAGGACCCGGCCGTGGCCAACGTTGCCGGTTTCATCGGCGGCGGCCGCCGCAACAGCGGCTTCATGTTCGTTGCGCTGAAGCCGCAATCCGAGCGCGACCTGTCGGCCGACGAGGTTATTGCGCGCTTGCGCTCCAAGCTGGCCAAGGTGCCCGGCGCCACGCTGTACCTGCAGGCGTCCCAGGACATCCGCGTCGGCGGCCGCATGGGCAATGCGCAGTACCAGTACACGCTGCAGAGCGACAATCTCGATGAATTGCGTGAATGGGAGCCGCGCATCCGCGAAGCGCTGGGCAAATTGCCCGAAATCACCGACTTGAGCTCGGACAAGCAGGACAAGGGTTACGCCACCATTCTCACCATCAACCGCGACGCGGCGGCGCGGCTCGGCGTCAGCACGCGCGACATCACCAGCGTGCTCGGCAGCGCCTTCGGCCAGCGCCAGGTTTCCACCATCTACGCGCCGCTCAACCAGTATTTCGTCATCATGGAAGTAGCGCCGCCTTACTGGCAGAGCCCGGAAGCGCTGCGCGGCGTTTACGTGCCGAGCAGCAGCGGCCGCCAGGTTTCACTGATGGACGTGGCGCAATACGAGGCCGGCTTCGGCCCGCTCGCAGTCAATCACCAGGGCCAGTTCGCCGCGACGACGATCTCGTTCAACCTGGCCGAGGGCGTCTCGCTGTCGCAGGCGACGCAGGCAATCAACTACGCCTTCGCCAGCATCGGCGTGCCGGCTTCGATCAACGGCAGTTTCCAGGGCACGGCCAAAGTGTTCCAGGACTCGCTGAAAACTCAGCCTTACCTGATCCTGGCGGCGCTGCTCGCGGTCTACATCGTGCTCGGCGTGCTCTACGAGAGCTACATTCATCCGCTCACCATCCTGTCGACGCTGCCGTCGGCCGGCATTGGCGCCATCCTGTCGCTTAGGCTGTTCAATATCGATTTCAATCTCATGGCCATGATCGGCGTGATTCTGCTGATCGGCATCGTAAAAAAGAACGCGATCATGATGATCGATTTCGCTATCGACGCCGAACGCACGCGCGGCATCAGCTCGCGCGATGCCATCTATGAAGCCTGTTTGCTGCGTTTCCGCCCGATCATGATGACGACCTCGGCGGCGCTGCTGGGCGCTTTGCCGCTCGCGGTCGGCGTCGGCGAGGGCTTCGAGCTGCGTCAGCCGCTCGGTATTTCCATTGTCGGCGGCCTCATCGTCAGCCAGGTGCTGACCTTGTACACCACGCCGGTGATGTATCTCTATCTCGACCGCTTCAGCCTGTGGTGGCGCCGGCGCTTTGCGCGCGGCACGACCGCCGGGGCCGCGGTCTCGTGAAGGAACGGGAGTTGCAGGATATGTTGAGTTTCAAACAGACATGGCGCGCCGGTATGCTGGCTGCGCTGTTCGGTGCCGTTCTAGTGGGCGGCTGCGCCGTCGGGCCTGATTATGTCAGGCCTGAGGTTGCCGTGCCCGCTGCGTTCAAGGAGCAGTGGAAGAGCGCCGAGCCAAGCGCGGAACTGGCGCGCGGGCCATGGTGGCAGTTGTTCGGCGACGCCGAACTGGACCGCCTGATCGCGCAGGTCGAGGTCAGCAACCAGAACATCCGTGCCGTCGAGGCGCAATACCGGCAGGCGCGCGCCCTGGTGCAGCAGGCGCGCTCGGAATATTTCCCGCTGCTGACCGGCGACGTCGGCGCCACACGCAGCCGGTCCGGCAGTAATGCGGGCAACGGCAACAACGGCGGTTCCAATTACAACACCAGCTATCGCGCCGGCCTCGACGCCAGCTGGGAGCCCGATCTTTGGGGGCGTATCCAGCGTTCGGTGGAATCCGAAGTCGCCAGCGTACAGGCCAGCGCGGCCGATATCGAGGCCGTCAAGCTCAGTGCCCAGGCCGAGCTTGCGCAGAATTATTTCCTGCTACGCATTGCCGATGCGCGGCGGCGGGTATTGCAGGAGACGCTGGCTGCCTATGAGCGCTCGGTCGAACTGACGCAGAACCAGTACAACGTCGGCGTCGTGGCGCTGGCCGACGTGGTGGCGGCGAAGACCCAGCTCAAGTCGACGCAGGCGCAAGTGGTCGATGTTGGCGTACAGCGCGCCCAGCTCGAGCA
The DNA here is from genome assembly GCA_966238525.1 of uncultured Methylophilaceae bacterium. Classification (GTDB taxonomy): domain Bacteria; phylum Pseudomonadota; class Gammaproteobacteria; order Burkholderiales; family Methylophilaceae; genus CBILOJ01. Next base: position 5,768 of record CBILOJ010000040.1, read on the forward strand.
TGCCATCGCTGTGCTTATCGGCAAGCCGCCGGCCGAATTCTCGCTGCCGGTCAGCGACGCGCATGTCGTGCTGCCGCCAGACATCCCGGTCGGTATGCCGTCGGCGCTGCTCGAGCGGCGCCCCGATATCGCGGCCGCCGAACGGCGGACGGCGGCAGCCAATGCCCAGATCGGCGTGGCCCAGGCGGCCTATTTCCCGGCATTGACGCTGACCGGCGCCTTCGGCTACCAAGGTAGCAGCTTCGCCAACCTGTTCACGTCCCCGAGCTTGTTCTGGTCATTGGGCCCGGCGCTGGCGCAGACCATTTTCGACGGTGGCTTCCGCAAGGGCGTCAAGGCGCAGGCACTGGCCGCCTACGACCAAAGCGTGGCCAATTATCGCCAGACCGTGCTGCTGGCGTTCCAAGAGGTGGAAGACAATCTATCCACGCTGCGCATACTGCAGGAAGAAGCGGCTTTGCAGGCGGAAGCGGTGGAGGCGGCACGCAAATCGGTCGAAATCCGGCGCAATCAATACAAGGCCGGCATCATCGATTTTCTCGACGTGATCAATACCGAAACCATTGCGCTCAATACGCAGATCGCAGCGCTCAACATCCAGAGCAATCGGCTGTCGGCGGCGGTGCTGCTGATCCGCGCTGTCGGCGGCGGCTGGGACGCAGCGGCGCTGCAGCAATTGCCGCCGGCCGAGTGAACGATGGTGGTGGCGAGCTGGCGCGTTGGTATAACTCGCGCTTAGGCAGCGTAGAACTCGACGATGGCTTCGAGCCCCTGGCCGTCCTTGCGGATGTTGCGCAGATAAAGCCGGCCGCGATGCCGTTCGGCAATGTTGGCGGCGATGGTGAGACCGAGGCCGATTCCGCCCGAATCGCGTGAGCGCGAAGCTTCGAGACGCTGGAACGGCTTGAGTACGGCTTCGAGCTGATCGTCGGGAATGCCGGGTCCGCCATCGATGACGGAGATAATGATCTTGGCGCCGGTCTTGCGTACATGGACCTGGGCGAAGCCGCCATACTTGACCGCGTTGTCGACGAGATTGCCCAGGCAGCGGCGCAAGGCATTGGGCCTTACCTTGACCGGCACGCCGATCTTGCCGCTTTGCGTCACCTTCAGCCCGGCGTCGACCGCATCGTCGCAAATGCTGTCGATCAGCGAATCGAGGTCGAGCAGTTCGAACGGCTCCTCGGCATCGACGCTGCGCGCCAAGTCCAGGCCTTCCTTGACGATATCCTGCGTTAACGCGAGGTCATAGATCAGCTTGCTGCGCAGCTCCTCGTCCGTCACTTTTTCCAGCCGCAGCCGCAGGCGCGTCAGCGGCGTCTGCAGATCATGCGCGATGGCAGCCAGCATGTAGGTGCGTTCCTCGATGAAGTGGCGAATCTGCGTCTGCATGCTGTTGAAGGCGCTCACGGCTTCGCGCACTTCGGAAGGTCCCTTGTCTTCGCGCAGGCGCGGCTGTTCAAGATTGCGGCCGAGGCCGTGTGCGGCTTGCGCCAGGGTGCGGATATGCGTGGTGGCAAGCCGGGCGACCAGGAAGGCCAGCGCGGCAACGCAGAGCAGGAACAGGACCAGATAGGGCAGGAAGCCGGGCTGGAACGGCAGCGGCAGGCGGTCCGGCGGTGAGGCGATGTCGATGCGCAGCGCAGTGCCATCGTCGAGGCTGGTCAGTATGGTGCGGCATTTGTTGCGTACGCTGTCATCGATGGCGGCTTCGTTGCGGCCGCGTACCGGGCAGGTCTCGCTGTAGCGCCGGTAGGCGCTGACTTCGCGTTCAGGCCCAAGCATGCGTGCCAGTGTCGTGGTCAGCGCCGGGTCGTGTTTGCGCCGATCGGACATCACCGATGCACCCAGTTCGATACGGACGCCGCCGCGGCTGGCAATCTCGGCGATTTTGGGGCGAGTCGCAGCCGGGGTTGCATCCAGCGTCAGTATGATCTGCTCGATGCGTTCGGTCAGGTGGCGGTTTCTCAAGTCGTTGAGCATGCCGCGGCCTTCATAGGCCGCCAGCGCAATAGCGAGAGTGCCTGAGACGACGGTGCCGCCGAGCAGGATCAGAAAAAACCGGCCTGTCATCGATTGCAGAAAGCGCCGCAGCATCAGTTTTCCGCGCGTACGTGCGCGGTCAGCACATAGCCTTCGTTGCGCACGGTCTTGATGATCTGCGGATCGCGCGTATCCACTTCCAGCTTCTGCCGCAGTCGGCTGACCTGGATATCGATCGAGCGGTCGAACGGCTCGGCGTCGCGGCCTTGCGTCAGGTTGAGGATGTGGTCGCGGTTGAGCACCTGGTTGGCATGGTCGAGAAATATCTTGAGCAGCCGGAACTCGGCGCCCGACAGCGAGACGATCACGCCCTGCTCATTGACGAGATGGCGCGCAGTCAGGTCGAGGATCCAGTTGGCGAAATGCAGCCGGTCGGACCCCAGCTGTTTTTTTTCGTGCGAAGCGCTGCGGCGCAGCACGCTGCGGATACGCGACAGCAATTCGCGCGGTTCGAACGGCTTGCAGACATAATCGTCGGCACCCATCTCGAGGCCGAGTACGCGGTCGAGCGGTGCGCTGCGCGCGGTCAGCATGATGATGGGCAAATCGGATTTGGCACGCAGCTCGGTGCACAGCGCAAGCCCGTCGACACCGGGCAGGTTGAGATCGAGTACGACCAGGTCTATGGGATGGCTGGCTAGCGCCTGCCACATCGCCGTACCGTCGGCCGCCAGCAACGGATGACAGCCGTTATCCTGCAGATATTCGGCAAGCAGCGTGCGGATGTCGAGATCGTCGTCTACGATCAGCACATTGGCCGGCAATTCGGCCGAGGACGTGTTGTTCAATTGCGCAGGTATCCGGTTCGGAACGAACCGTCATGATAGTGCTTTTGCTGCCGGTTGAGCATGCCGGAACAATACGATACAAATCGATATGGCTGACGCTCGAAAACAAAAACGGGAGCCTGAGCTCCCGTTCGTTAATCCGGCCGCTGGAGGCGACCGCCCGAAGCACGCTGCTTAGCGGTTGCAGACGTACATGGTGACTTCAAAGCCGAAACGCATTTCGGTTGCTTCTGGTTTGGTCCACATGATTAAGCCTCCTTTGGTTGATTCCGAAACCGGCGAATACATCATTCGCCCTCGTTTGTATGACTGCAGTATGCGCTGCAGATTCCGGAATGTCCCTGCATGGCTTCATGAATGCCGCTTCATGATTTTCATGGACAACTACTAATTCAGCCTGAGTTGTGCCAGCGAACGGTTGACGGCGATATAGGAGCCGAGCCAGCCCAGTCCCATGGCGCCCAGCAGCAGACTCAGCATGGGCTGCCACACCGGCATCTCGAGATGAAAACTGCTGGCGTAGAGGGCAGCGAGATCGGCAATCGAATGGTTGAGCAGGGAAATGACCGCTCCCAGCAACAGCCAGGCCACCAATCCGCCGCACAAGCCGTAGAGCGCGCCGGCATAGAGGAATGGACGGCGGATGAAGCCGTTGGTAGCGCCGATCAGCTTGCTGACCTCGATTTCATCGCGCTGGGTCAGGATCTGCAACCGTATCGTGTTGCCGATAATCGCCAGCAGAGCGAAGCCGAGCAGCGCCGACAACACCAGGATGGCATTGCGGCCGAGCTCGAGCAATGCATTCAGCCGCTTGATCCAGTCGGCGTCAAGCTGGGCCAGCTCGACGCCGGGCCATTGTTGCATCTCGCTTTTCAGCTGCTCAATGGCATCGGAGGCGACCGACTTCGGTTCCACGAAAAACGCATCCGGTAGCGGGTTGCTTTCCAGCTTGGCTACCGCCGCGCCGAGGCCGCTCTGCTGCTGCATGTCCTGCCAGGCTTGCTTCTTGTCGACAAAGCGATAGCTGGCAACGGCGGCATGTTCGTGCAGGCGCTGGTCGAGTGCGGCAATGCCGTCTTGCGTGACATCGAGCTTGAGGAAGAGGCTGATTTGCATGTCGCCGTGCATGCTGCCGGCCAGCCGGTTCAGATTGTCGACGACGACATACAGCGTGCCGGGCAGGCACAGCGTTACACCCATGACGCAGCACATCATGAGGGTGGCCGCTAGGTTGCGACGCATGCGCCCGAGCACCAGGCCCAGGGTCTGCATGTGCTGGTTGAGCCATTGCTTCATGCCTGGCCCCCATAGCTTTCCAGCCGGCCATGATCCAGATGCAATACCTTGTTGCCGGCCATGCTAATGCGATTGGCGTCATGGGTAGCGATGATGACGGTGACGCCGACCTGCTGGAAGGCGTAGAACAAGGCCATGATTTCAGCGGCATAACTGCCGTCTAGATTGCCAGTGGGCTCGTCCGCGATCAGGATCGACGGCCGGCTCACCACGGCACGCGCGATGGCGAGGCGTTGCTGCTCACCACCGGAAAGTGTGATTGGCATGGTTTTCTCGCGACCAAGCAGGCCGACCTTGTCGAGGGCGGCGCGAATGCGCTTGGCGGCATCGTGACCGGTGACGCCGTTGACATAGAGCGGCAGCGCCACATTGTCGAAGCAGTTGCGGTCATAGAGCAGCTTGTGGTCCTGGAACACGAGGCCGAAGCGGCGGCGCAGGTAGGGCAGGGCGGAAGGCCGCAGCTTGCTGATGTTCTGGTTGCCGATCAGGACCGTGCCTTGCGTCGGCCGCTCGATGGCGGCGATGAGCTTGAGCAGCGTGCTCTTACCGGCGCCGGAATGGCCGGTGACGAAAACGAGTTCGCCCTGTTCGATGGCGAAGGATGCACCACGCAGGACGTCGTCGCTGCCCGGATAGCGCTTGCTGACCTGGTCGAAGCGGATCAATGGAGCCTCATTGTCGTTATTGTGCAGCCGTTGTTGATTGCGGTTATTGCGCGAACAGCGCTTCGACGAATTCCGAGGCGCTGAACGGGCGCAGGTCGTCTATGCTTTCGCCTACGCCTATATACCGTACCGGAATCGGCCGCGTTTGTGCAATCGCGGCGATTACGCCCCCCTTGGCCGTGCCGTCGAGTTTGCTCAGCACGAGGCCGCTGACCTTGAGCGCATCGTCGAACGCCTTGACCTGCATGACCGCATTCTGCCCGGTATTGGCGTCGAGCACGAGCAGCACTTCATGCGGTGCGCCGGTAAGTGCTTTGCCGATGACGCGCTGTACCTTGCGGATTTCTTCCATCAGGTTGAGCTGGGTCGGCAGGCGGCCGGCAGTGTCTGCCAGCACGATGTCGATCCCACGTGCCCGCGCCGAATTGACGGCATCGAAGATCACGGCGGCCGGATCATTGCCTTCCTGCGCGATGACATGGACGTTGTTGCGCGCTCCCCAGGCCTGCAACTGTTCGCGCGCGGCGGCGCGGAAGGTGTCGCCGGCAGCGATCAGCACCGACTTGCCCTGCTGCTGGAACAGCCGCGCCAGTTTGCCGATGGTGGTGGTCTTGCCGGCGCCGTTGACGCCCGCCAGCATGATGACGAAAGGCTGGCCGGTACTGGTGTCCAGCGGCTGCTCGAGCGGCGCCAGCAATTCGAGCAGGGCATCCTTGAGCGCTGCCCGCAACTGGCTGGTATCGCTGAGATGCTGGCGCTTGACGCGGCTGCGGATCTGATCGAGCAGAGCCTGGGTGGCGGCGACGCCGATATCGGCCGTAAGCAGGGCGGTTTCCAGCTCGTCGTAGACGTCTTCATCGATTTTGCCGCCGCGAAACAGGCCGCCCAACTGGCCGCCGAGCTGATTGCGCGTACGTGCCAGGCCCTGCTTGAGGCGTTCGGTCCAGGATTTTGCCGCTTCGGCGTCGACAGTAGTTTCTGGCGGCGCGAAAGCTACGGTTTCTGTAGGGTTTAACGTATCGGTCGGCGCATTGTCGACCGGCGGCGCTGCAGGCGTTTGCGGATCAGGGCGAGCCTGGATCGGTTGCGGCTCGGGGACCGCAGCCGGCTTTTTCTTTTTGAAGAGATCGAACATAAATGAGACAGAATGGATTAAGGGTATTTTAGACGGATTCGATGGCCAGTGCCACGAACTAACGG
>CBILOJ010000041.1:0-11659 GCA_966238525.1 uncultured Methylophilaceae bacterium
TTGTTTTCCAGCGCGGCGAAGATGGCGCCATGGATGGGAAGCGCGAAATTGCCGAGGATGAAATTAGCGAACCAGTTGCCGCGCCGGATACCGTCGGCATATCGCGTCTCGTAGTCGTAGGCATTGACCGCCACCACGCGGTGAATTTTCTGCGGCAGCGCGGCCGCGACCGTCAGTGCCAGCACGGCACCGATCGATTCCCCGACCAGGGTGACATCGTCCAGTCCCAGCTTGTTGATGAAGCCGATCACGGCGCTACGTAGATAAGGCTCGTCGTAATTCGCCTGCGTATCGATCGATGAATGGCCGTGGCCGGGCAGGTCCAGCGCGTACACGGTGTATTTTTCCGCCAGCGCCGGAATCGCCTGGTAAAAATAGTCCAGTTGCGTTCGTATCGTGTGCAGCAGAATCAGCGGCTGCCCCGAGCCCGACTTTAGGTAGCGCAAGGTGCGGCCACCATCGATCTCAATGGTGGCGACCTGGCCCAGGCTAGATAAATCGATCATGTTAATGGCCTCCCGTGCCGTTTGCATTACCAGGGTAGCGTGTCTGCTTCATGCATGAAGCCGCCATTAGGGCCATTCGCGTCGAGTGTGGCGAGGCGTATGCTGGTCCTGCCGCTGTCGGCGACTTCCATCGGCGCATTGGCACCGCCGAGTTCGGTCTTGACCCAGCCCGGATGAGCGGAATTGACTTTGATCGGCGTATCGGCCAAGGCATGTGCCAGGTGCACGGTATAGGCGTTGAGCGCGGTCTTGGAAGCGTTGTAGGCGAAGGATTTTGCCGGGCCGATCGGGGAATCAGCCATGCTGTGTAATGTCAGCGAGGCGAGAATGCTGGAAAGATTGACGATGCGGCCGGCCGGGGCTTTCTCGATCAGCGGCAGCAGTTTCTGCGTCAGCGCCACCACGGCGAACAGATTGGTCTGGAACGTCTGCTGCAATACCTCGGAACTGATATCGATGCTGCTGTTCTTGCCCAGGAGCTGCTCGTAAATGGCGCCGGCATTATTGACGAGGATGTCGAGCTTGCCGTATTTGGCGGCGATATGGCTGTAGACGGCGTCGGCCGAGCTGGTGTCGGCAGCATCGTAGACGATCGCTTCCGCTTGCATACCCTGCGCACGCAGTTTTTCCGCGGCTGCCTGACCCTTGGCGAGATCGCGTGCACCGATGATGACGGTGATGCCGAGTTCCCCCAGGCCCTTGGCGGTTTCAAAACCGATACCGCGGTTGCCGCCGGTGATCAGGGCTACTTTGTTTTCGTGCTGATTCATGTCTGTTCCTTGGTTAGATGAAGCGATTGCGTTATTTATTTACCAAACGGTAAATAATATTAAAGCCCACGTGATTGCGCTGTCAACAATTTATTTACCAATAGGTATATAATTGTTCCACTTTATCTAAAACACGCCATATGAATACGACGCCAACCAGGAAACCGCGCGGTCGCCCGCCCGCATTCGACCACGACCAAGCGCTGGAAAAAGCGCTGCAGCTGTTCTGGCAGCATGGCTACGAAGGTACATCCATGGCCGAGCTAATGCAGGCCATGGGCATGAACAAGCCCAGCATCTATGCCGCATTCGGTAACAAGGAGGAGCTGTTCCGCAAAGCGCTGCAGCGTTATCTGAACGGGCCGGTGGCCTATGCTGCCGAGGCTCTGCAAGAACCGACAGCCCGCCAGGTGGTGGAGAAGTTTTTGACGGAATCCGTCATGCTGCTGGCGAGCCAGAAGATGCCGAAAGGCTGTCTGCTGGTGCAGGCGGCCTTGTCCTGCGGCCAGGGTTCGGCGCTGATACAGCAGGAGCTGACGGCGCAACGCCAGCGCTTCGAGGGCGCATTACGGCAGCGTTTCGAGCAGGCCCGGGCCGATGGAGATCTGGCTGCGGATACTGATCCGGCAGCGCTGGCCAGATTTGTTGCAACCGTACATCAGGGGATTTCGGTGCAGGCGGCGAGCGGCGCCAGACAGGAGGAATTGATGGCCGTGGTCGAGTTGGCACTGCGTAACTGGCCGGCGCGCTAGACGTTCGGTTTGCAGAAGCAGGTTGTACAGGTTCGCTGGCTGCTCGCGGCAATAAAAAAGGCACGCAAGTGCCTTTTTTATTGAATGCCTATATTGAACGTCGATTACTTGTTGGGTTGGGGTGTCAGCCGCAGATACGGCTTCACGGCATTGTAGCCCTTGGGGAACTTGGCCTTGAGTACTTCGGGATCGGTGATCGAGGGGGCGATGACGACATCTTCGCCGTCCTTCCAGTCGGCCGGCGTCGCCACGCTGTGCGAGTCGGTCAGCTGCAGCGAATCGATTACGCGCAGGATTTCGTTGAAATTGCGGCCGGTGCTGGCAGGGTAGGTCAGCGTCAGGCGGATTTTCTTGCTGGGGTCGATGATGAACACCGAGCGTACCGTGACATTCGCCAGTGAATTCGGGTGGATCATGCCGTACAGGTCGGCAACCTTCTTGTCGACGTCGGCGATGATGGGGAACTGCACCTGGCAGTTTTGCGTTTCGTTGATGTCCTTGATCCAGCCCTGATGCGAATCTACCGCGTCCACCGACAGCGCGATGGCCTTGACGTTGCGCTTCTTGAATTCATCGGCGAGTTTGGCGGTGGCACCGAGCTCGGTAGTGCAGACCGGGGTGAAATCCGCCGGATGCGAGAACAAGACGCCCCAGCTGTCGCCCAGCCATTGATGGAACGAAATCGGACCGATGCTGGAATCCTGCGTGAAGTCGGGGGCGGTATCGCCTAGTCTCAATGTGGCCATGAATCTCTCCTTTTGAAGTTTTTATCAACGCATAAGCTTGGCACTTGTGGCCCAGCAGGGGAAATACTTTTAAGTTTTAAGCATATAACCAAAAACGATGTCGGTCGACCTGGGCTACCAATGAGTCAGCAGATTGAAAAGGATGGTGGCGTTGAGGCATACAATCACTGCCGCCGCCAATCCTGCCAGCAGCCCGAGCCAGCGCGGATTGACGAATTTCCCCATCTTGGCCCGGCTGCCGGTGAAGCGGATCAGCGGGATTACGGCAAACGGCAGTTGCATGCTGAGCACGACCTGGCTGAAGATCAGCAGCTTGGCAACGCCGCTCTCGCCGTACCAGGCGATGGCGATCAATGCCGGCACGATGGCGATGCCGCGCGTGATCACACGCCGCAGCCAGTAGGGCAGGCGAATGTTGAGATAGCCTTCCATCACAATCTGGCCGGCCAGGGTCGCGGTCAGCGTGGAACTCTGGCCCGACGCCAGCAGCGCCAGCGCGAACAGGAAGCTGGCGATGCCGGTGCCGAGCAGCGGCGTCAGCAGATGGTAGGCATCCTGGATTTCGGCGACATCGGCATGGCCGCTATTGTGGAACACGGCAGACGAGGTGACGAGGATCGCGGCATTGACCAGGAAGGCGAAAAACAACGCGATCATGATGTCGGCGGTGGCAAAGCGGATGGCTTCGCGCTTGCCGTGGTCACTGCGCGGAAATGATCGGTTCTGCACAATCGAAGAGTGCAGGTAGAGATTGTGCGGCATCACGGTGGCGCCGATGATGCCGATGGCAAGGTACAGCATGCGCGGGTCGGTCACGGTTTGTGACGTGGGGATGAAGCCGGTGACGACATCCTGCCATACCGGCTGCGCCAGCATGATGGTGATGCCGAAGCAGATGAAGATCACGGTCAGCAGGCTCATGATCAGCGCTTCGAGATAGCGGAAGCCGCGGCTTTGCAGCCAGAACATCAGCACCACGTCGAAGATGGTCAGCGCCACGCCGCCCAATAGCGGTATGCCGAACAGCAGGTTGAGGGCGATGGCGGTGCCGATGACTTCGGCCAAGTCGCAGGCGCAGATCGCGATCTCGCAGATGACCCATTGCGCGAAACTGGATGGGCGCGAGTAGTGGGCACGGCATGCTTGCGCCAGATCCATACCGGTGACGACGCCCAATCGCAGCGACAGCGTCTGCAGCAGGATCGCCATCAGGTTGGACAGCAGGATGATCCACAGCAGCGAATAGCCGAAGCCGGAACCGGCGGCGAGGTCGGTGGCCCAGTTGCCGGGGTCCATGTAGCCGACCGCGATGAGATAGCCCGGGCCGGTGAAGCCCAGCAGTTTGCGCAGCCAGGAGCTTGTGGCCGGATCGGCACGATTGGGGGCGGAGGAATGTCGGGATCCCTCCGCCCCCGGAATGGCAGCGGTATGATCAGGCGGCGACATGATCACCGCCTGCTCTGGTGCAATTTCGCATCGATAAGCGTTTTCCGTTACGTCAATGCTTGGACCGGCTGCTTGGCGGTGTGCCGGACAGTTTGCTGTCCTGCGCCATCATGCCGCCTGACATGCCGAGTTCGGCACCCGTCATCGGATCTCCGCCCGGATTGGACTTGGTACGCGCCGCCGCCTTTTTGACCTGCTTGGCTTCGTCGCTGTCGAGATCCACCGTGGCTTCGCCCGAGCCGCCGTCGACGCCCAGCATGTCGTTGAGATCGGAAACGAACTGCCATTGCTCGCCCTGGTTCCACGGTCCGCGCACTTCTTCCGCGCCCTGCGACGTGTTGAAATAGACGTCGGTGAAGCTCGGATCGCCCGGCAGTTTGCCCGGCGGGAAGTTGGGCTCGATCGAGTACAAGGCCTTCTCGAACGATTTCTGATGGGCGATTTCGCGCGTCATCAGAAAGCCCAGCGCTTCTTTCACGCCCGGGTCGTCGGTGGCATTGATCAGCCGCTCGTAGACAATCTTGGCGCGTGCTTCGGCCGCGATGTTGGAACGTAAATCAGCGGTCGGCTCGCCTATGGTATCGATATAGGCCGCGCTCCAGGGAACGCCGCCCGAATTGGTCAGCGGCGGACCGCCACCGTAGAGTACCTGGGTGAGATGGCTATCATTGCCGGCACCGGTAATCGAGCGGTAGATTTCAGCTTCGCTATCCGTGCCTTCGGCGATACAGCCTTTCGCGCCCTTGTTGAGCATGGCGACGATGGTGCCGATGACTTCGAGGTGGCTCAGTTCCTCGGTGGCGATATCGAACAGCATGTCCTTGCGGCCAGGATCGTCCTCGGAAACGGCCTGGGTGAAATAACGCATGGCGGCGGCCAGTTCGCCTTGCGGGCCGCCGAACTGTTCCAGCATGAGGTTGGCGAGACCCGGGTTGGTCTCGCTGACGCGTACGGTGTACTGCAGGCGTTTGTTGTGCGCAAACATGGAATTCTCCTGTATCGGGTGCATGGAAATCCGGCGTTCTAGAGAGCACGTGCGGATTCAAGGTTTCTACAGGCTAGCAAGATGCGCGAAGCAGTTAAGTACGTCAGCACACCCACATATATTCGGCGCTAGACGCAAAAAATCCGGCAGGCGCCAGCGGAACTGGGCGCGACCGGATGAGCTGGAGAGAGCAATCAGGACAAGGATTTGTAGGGGACAACCATGGCGCATTGCACGCAAAGCAGCTTCGCCTCGTCGCGCGCGCCAAATTTGTAAGCCCGGACCCACCATTTGGGCAGGTCGCCGTTGAGCACGTTTTCACAGGTGTCGCCACATACGCTGCAAGTGCTGATGTTATGGCCATGCAGCTGGAAATTATTCAAATTTACCGATGAAATTTGTTCTGCGTTGGTAGTAAACATGATCCGCTCCTGGCAATAAAGAGATATGCATTACCGCTTACGATGTTGAATCTACACCGCTCATCGGTGAAAAAATGTTTGATGACGCACACAATGTATGAGCTGGAGCATGCATTCCAGGCCCATCCCCGGCAATACGGGCTACGCGCCGAAGCGGCCGCTTTCAGTTCTTGCGCATCAGCATCTTGTTGCGATGGAGCAGCGTATCGGCTTCCTGCAGCAATTCGCCGACCGAATGGTGCATCTCGGCGTCGTATTCCACCGCGCCCAGGCTGTAGTCCAGACTGTAGGGCAGGTTGGATTCGAGGTTATGCTGGGTCACGGCATGCTTGAAGCGTGTCAATGTGTTGGTGGTGTCCGCTGTTACCGTATTGGTCAGCAAGACGGCGAAATCGTCTTCGCCGAGACGGCCGACCACATCGGAATCGCGGAACTGCTCCAGCAGCAGCCGGGCGAACGCCATCAGCGCGCGATCGCCCTCGGCGCGGCCGTAATGAATATTGATGCGCTTGAAGTTGTTCAAGTCGAAGCAGAACATGCAGGCCGGGCGCTCGAGGCGGCGGCTCAGGTTGAGCGCATGCTGCGCCAGGGCTTCGAAGCCGCGACGATTGGAAAGCCCGGTCAGCTCATCCACCGTACTGCGCCGCAGCGCCGCGATTTCCTGTGCCGTCGTGCGTCCGAGATCGCGCAGCAGCGTAAGATCCTGCTCATCGAAGTTGCGCGGCCGGCGATCGAACAGGCACAAGGTGCCCAACTTGCTGCCATCGTTGAGGATCAGCGGGCATCCGGCGTAGAAGCGGATGAACGGCACGTCGGTGACCATGGCGTTATCACGGAAGCGCTCGTCCAGCGTGGTATCAGGCACGATCAGGGGGTCGTCTTGCAGCAGGGTGTGGGCGGAGAACGACATGCCCTGTACGGCATTTTCGTCCGACTCCAGCCCGGCGGCAGACTTGACCCGATGCTGCTCGGCATCGAGCAGGCTCACCAGTGCGATCGGCGCATCGAATAGTCGCCGCGCCAGACGCGTGATGCGGTCGAAACGCTCTTCCGGCGCGGAGTCGGCGATGTCGAGCGAATGCAGTATGTTGAGCCGGGCCTGTTCATTGGCTGGCCGTGCCCGAATGATCATGATGTGGACTCCCGTAAGTAATGGCAGTTATTCGGTTGGAGGGTGAAAGACGCTCACTGTTCCGCGATTGCCGCAAAGTCGTGTCGCCACTAATGAAACAGCGCGGGAAAATCCCTTGCCGGCAGCGGCCGTGAAAACAGGAAACCCTGGCCGTAATCGCAGCCGGCAGCGGCCAGCAAATCGCGCTGTTCTGGCGTTTCCACGCCTTCGGCAATGACCTTCATGCCCAGCGTGTGCGCCATGGCGATGATGGCTTGGCACAGTGCCATATCGTCCGAATCCGGCGCCAGGTTGCGTACAAAAACCTGGTCGATCTTCAGGTTGTCGATGTCGAATTTCTGCAGATAGGACAACGACGAATAGCCGATGCCGAAATCGTCCAGCGACACTTCCATGCCGGCATCGCGAAAGCGCAGCAGCTGCTCGGTAATCGCCGTGTTGGCGTTGAGCAGGGCGCCTTCGGTAATCTCGACGATGATGCTTTGGCCCGGGATACCACGCTCCTGCAGATAGGCCGGCCACGCCGAGTGCGTATCGTGGCCCTCCTGAAACTGCATCGGCGACTTGTTGACGCTGACCTGGAACGCGGCGTTGTACTGCTGCCGCCACTCCGTGACTTGCTGCGCCACCTCGTGGAACACCCAGTTGCCGATATCGATAATGAGGCCGGTTTCTTCCGCCAGCGGAATGAATTCCGACGGGTTGATGCGGCCATGCTGCGGATGCTGCCAGCGGATCAATGCCTCGGCGCGCGCAATTTCGCCGGTCGCCAGGTTGACAATGGGCTGGTAATAGACACGGAACTGATGGTCGGCAAGCGCGGTACGCATGTCATTGATGAGCCGCATGCGTGTCTGCGCGAACTCCTGCATCGAATGCGTGAAATAGCGGTAGCCGTTGCGGCCTTCGTGCTTGGCCGCATACATGGCCTGATCGGCGTTCCTGAGCAGGCCGTCGATGTCCTCGGCGTCCGTGGGGTAGAGCGTAATGCCGATGCTGGCGGTGACATAGGCCAGCTGGTCACCGAGCTGGAACGGTTCGCTGAAACGCGTGCGGATGTTCTGCACCACGCGCTCCACGCTTTCGGCATCGTCGAGCGCGGCCATGATGATGGTGAATTCGTCGCCGCCCATGCGCGCCACGGTATCGGTCTCGCGCACGCAGGCACTGAGCCGGCGCGCCGCATCCTTGAGCAGCAGGTCGCCCTTGTCGTGCCCGAGCGTATCGTTGATCTCCTTGAAATCGTCGAGATCGATGAACATGAGCGCCAGCGGCTTTTCCGCGCGCTGCGATTTCTTGAGTTCCAGCCGCAGGCGATCGAGGAACAGCACGCGGTTGGGCAGTCCGGTGATGGCGTCGTAATGCGCCAGCTGCAGCATCTGCTCCTCGGCTTGCTTGCGCAGCGAAATATCGCGGAACGTCACCACTACGCCGGCCCGCCGGTTTTTCTTATAGATCGGCGTACTCGTATATTCCACCGGGAAGTGCGAGCCGTCCTTGCGCCAGAATGCCTCGTCTATGACCTTGCTGGCCTGATCGCCGGCCAGCGACGCAATGATCGGGCATTTGTCGCGCGGGTAGGGCGTCCCGTCCGCATGCGAGTGATGAACCAGCTCGTGCATGGATTTTCCCAGCAGTTCGTGCATTTCGTAGCCCAGCATCTTCAGCGCCGCCGGGTTGATGAAAATGCTGTTGCCATCGTAATCGAGGCCATAGATGCCTTCGCCGGCCGAGTCCAGGAGAAGGCGCGTCTGCGCCTCGGATTCGGCCAGTCTTTCCATCGCCGCATGCAGGGCTTCGTCGGCGGATTTCTTGTCCGTGATGTCGAGCACGGCGGCGAGATGCAGCGTGGGCGTGTCGAGCGGACTCCACAAGGCATTGCAGGTGATATCCACCCACACCACGGAGCCGTCTTTTCTGATGTAGCGCTTCTGGATCGAATATTCGGAGATATCGCCGGCCAGCATGGCGGCGATCTTCTCCTGCTGTAGCGCGTAATCCTGGGCCTGGGTGATGTCGCGCGCAGTCAGCGATTGCAGCTCCTCGGCCGAATATCCCACGATCTGGCAGAACTTCTTGTTGACGCGGACGTACTGACCGGTGATGGCGTCGCACAGGCAGACGCCGACGCTGAACAGCTCGAACAGCGAGCGGAAATGGTGCTCGCTTTCGCGCATCGCCGATTCCGTGTTCTTGTGCCGGTGAATGTCCTGCTCCAGCTGATAGTTGGTACGGAGCAGCTTGATGAGGTTGCGCGCCATCTGATCGGTGATGATGGCGACCATGGTGGCGGCGACGATGAATACGTTGAGCGCCGGCATCTGTGTCAACAGCGATGTCATCGAGAAAAATTCGTTGGACAGGATGTAGTAGCCGCCGATCGTGCTCAGCACGACGATGGCAAGCCCGGGCAGGATGCCGCAAAGCAGGGTGACGATGACAACAGCGGGATAGAACGTGAGGAAGGGCAGACCGTAATCGGGCAGCAGCAGGAGGCGGGCGGCGAAAGCCAAAATGAACACAGCCGCGGCCAGCAGAAAACAACGTAATTTGTTATCTGGCCAGCCGAATTGATTGACAATATCCAGCCTGGGTTCGAGGTTCACGGTATTTTTATTTCAGCAATAGACCTCTATATTTTAAGAAACTACACGGCCTGATTATGTGATCAGAAATTTCCATTCATGCGTGCGCTATCCCACATATAAAAGTGTTTTTTCGCAGCAGAATAGGTACCAAGCTCACTAATAACCGTATATGGGGACACATCATGATACGTGCTGAAAACAAAACCAAACCGGGCCAATCCATAGCCGATAACGGCAAGCATATCCATGAAGCAGCGCTTACAGAGCGATGGGCGCGCGAAGACCTGTGGGCAGATCTCGCCGGCGAGGAGATCGAAGATAGTGCGACCGATCTCGACGTCTTCGACGATCTGCTGTCGGACCGGCATTACAACGATTGAGCCGGTTGCGGCGGCAGGATATGCGGAATAGGGCGGCTTGCCGCTGATTGCCGCATCTAATGAAGCCGCCCAGAAAAATGGTTGTGCTGATTACCGTCCTGGTGACGGCAGCCTGCATCCTCATCGCGCTCAACCTGACGGTGGGCGAGAAAAAGGTCAGGCACGAGATCAGCCATATCTATGGCATCGACGACCCGAGCTTCATCAAGTCGCTCGGCGTCCTGCTCGGGCCATCCATCGTTGGCGGCAACCGCTTCGAAGCGCTCAATAACGGCGAGGAAATTTTCCCGTCCATGCTGCAGGCCATCCGCAGCGCGCAAAAAACCATCAATTTAGAAACCTATATCTACTGGTCCGACCAGATCGGACGGGAATTCTCCGACGCACTGTCCGATCGTGCGCATCACGGCGTCAAGGTGCATCTGCTGATCGACGCTGTCGGCAGCAGCAAGATGGACCAGGCGGCGCTCGACAAGATGCGCAAGGCCGGCGTCGAGATTCGCAAGTATCGCCCGCTGCATTGGTACACGCTGGCGCGCTTCAATAATCGTACCCACCGCAAGCTGATGGTGGTCGATGGCCGTATCGGCTTTACCGGCGGTGTCGGTATCGCCGACCAGTGGACCGGTAATGCACAGGATCCGCAGCACTGGCGCGATATGCATTTCCGCGTGGAAGGCCCGGTGGTGGCGCAGATGCAGGCGGTGCTCATCGATAACTGGATCAAGACCAGCGGCAAGGTGCTGCACGGCGACGACTACTTCCCCGGTCTGGAAAAGGTCGGCCAGGGCAGCGCGCAGATATTCAGCAGCTCGCCCACCGGCGGCAGCGAGAGCATGCAGCTCATGTATCTGCTGGCGTTCACCGCCGCGCAGCGCAGCATCTATATTTCCAGCTCCTATTTCGTGCCGGACGAACTCATGCGGCAGACGCTGGTGTCGGCCATGCAGCGCGGCGTCAAGGTCAAGATTATCGTGCCGGGTCGGCACATGGACGTGGAAGTGGTGAGGCGTGCATCGCGCGGCCTGTGGGGCGATTTGCTGCAGGCCGGCGCTGAAATCTACGAATACCGGCCCACCATGTTCCACTGCAAGATGATCATCGTCGACGAGCTGCTGGTATCGGTAGGCTCAACCAACCTCGACGAACGATCGCTGCGTCTCAACGACGAAGCCAATCTCAATATCTACGACCACGATTTCGCCCGCGAGCAGATCGTCACCTTCGAGCAGGACCTGCAGCGTTCACGGCGCGTCAGCTATGAAGACTGGCGTCAGCGCCCGCTGCAGGAGAAGGTGCTGGAGATCATCACCGCCACCCTGGCTCCGCTGCTTTAGCCGCCGGCTTGATCAAGCCTACGAATGGCGCCGCCAGGCTGGAATTATCGATACGAGCCAACAGCGCAGGAAATCTTAAGTTTCTTCGACAGCCAGCCCCGAATTCGCCTACTTCCTGAAGCGCGCTCCTGGCCTCGATGACGCCGATCTTGCGGTTTTTGTAGACCACAGGACGTAATCGGCAATCAGCGGTTTTGCCCGTCCGCCGCCCGCATGAATCTTGCCGGCGGTGATGTGGTATTCGCGCAGCACCTCCGGGTCGGGAACTGCCCCCAGCCGCTTACCGCCAGTTGGGGGTCTATCAGTTCTGCTCGGGTTTCGGCTTCATTCGTGGTTATAAAGTTATTTTGGTTAGAAGCTCAAACAACGGGTGATTGATATAAAAATTCGTACGGCCGATTTTTCTCTTCTCTACAAAACCCTTGGCAGCAAGGGCATCAAGGTGCTTTGCTGCAGTAATCCGCGAAATCCTTATCACGTCAACGGTAATGTGTATAGAAAATAGCGATTTCTTATCGCGTTGTGCCGGATATGTTCAGAAAGGTTAATTCTTTGAGCACGTGCAACGCGCGCGCCGCATCAGCTATGAAGACTG
>CBILOJ010000042.1:0-11492 GCA_966238525.1 uncultured Methylophilaceae bacterium
TCGCCATGGCCTGGAATTCGACCTTGTGGCCGGCGATGACTTCGGCCGCCACCTTGCCTTCATGCGTCGCCTTGTGTGCGAGCATGGGCTGGCCGACGATGTCGCCGATGGCGAAGATGTGCGGCACGTTGGTGCGCTGTTGCTTGTCGACGGCGATGAAGCCGCGTTCATCAACGGCTACACCGGCGTTTTCGGCGCCGATATTCTTGCCGTTGGGACGGCGGCCGATGGCGACCAGCACGCGGTCATAGACCTCGACGCCGGCCGGGGCATTCTCGCCCTCGAAGCTGACATGGATGCCGTCCTTCTTGGCTTCCATCTTGGCGACCTTGGTGGAAAGCATGATCTTCTCGAAACGCTTTTCCATGCGCTTCTGCAACGGCCGGATGAGATCGCGGTCGCAGCCTGCGATCAAGCCGTCCATGAATTCGACCACGCTGACCTTGGTGCCGAAAGCATCATATACCGTGCCCATTTCGAGGCCGATGATGCCGCCGCCGACGACCAGCATGCGCTTTGGAATATCCGCCAGTGCCAATGCACCCGTGGAGTCCATGATGCGCTCGTCTTCCGGTGCGCCCGGAAATTTGGTTGCCTGCGAGCCGGCAGCGATGATGGCATGATCGAACGATACTGTCGTCACCTTGCCGTCAGCTGCGGTCACGGCTAACTGATATGGGCTGGTAAACTTGCCGACACCGGTCAGGGCGGTGACC
Source organism: uncultured Methylophilaceae bacterium (assembly GCA_966238525.1). GTDB lineage: Bacteria > Pseudomonadota > Gammaproteobacteria > Burkholderiales > Methylophilaceae > CBILOJ01. Next base: position 717 of record CBILOJ010000042.1, read on the forward strand.
TGGCGCTGCTTGGCCATTTGCGCGAGGCCGCCGGTAAGTGTGGCGACGACGTCGTCGGCTTTCCAATTACGCAGCGCGTCGAGATCGATCTTGGGCGCACCAAAGCTGACGCCGTGATGGCTGGTTTCCTCGGCCTCGGTAATGACCTTGGCTGTATGAAGCAAGGCCTTGGAGGGGATGCAGCCGACATTGAGGCAGACACCGCCCAAGGTGTCGTAGCGCTCCACCAGGACGACCTTCTTGCCGAGGTCGGCAGCGCGGAAGGCAGCCGTATAACCGCCGGGACCGGAGCCCAGGACGACTACTTCGGCATGCAGGTCGGCATCCCCCGATGCCGGCTTGGCTGCAGCTGGCGCTGCGGCGACGGGTTGGGCTTCCGTCGCGGGTGCAGGTCCGCTGACTGCCGGCGCAGCCGCTTCCGGTTTGGCAGTCGTTTCGGCAACGCTTTCAGCTTCTATCAGCAGGATCAACGAGCCTTTGGTGACCTTGTCGCCCACCTTTACCTTCAATTCCTTGACGGTGCCGGCATGCGAGGAGGGGATATCCATCGAGGCCTTGTCCGACTCCAGCGTGATCAGCGGGTCTTCCACGGCAATGACATCGCCCGGCTTGACCAGAACGTCAATGATGTCGACGCTATCGAAATTGCCGATATCCGGCACCAGCACTTCTACCAATTTGCTCATAACTTTTCCTCGATGCAGGCAAACCGGAGCTTGCCTGCGTTCATCGGTATTGATCTGCCGTGTGTTCTACAGTAGCAGCCTGCGTACGTCGGACAGCATCATGCGCAGATGACTCGTGAAGCGCGCGCCGTCGGCACCGTCGATGACGCGGTGGTCGTACGACAGCGAAAGCGGCAGCATCAGCCGCGGCTCGAAATTCTTGGCCTTGGCGTCGTAGACTGGCTTGAAGCTCGAGCGCGATACGCCGAGGATCGCCACTTCCGGGCAGTTGATGATGGGCGTGAAAGCGGTGCCGCCGATGCCGCCCAGGCTGGAGATGGTGAAGCAGCCGCCCTGCATTTCTTCCAGCTTCAACTTTCTTTCGCGTGCCTTGGCTGACAGGTCGGCGAGGTCGCGTGCGATGTCGAGCACATCCTTCTTGTTGACGTCGCGCACGACGGGTACGACCAGGCCATCAGGCGTATCGACGGCAAAGCCGATATGGAAATACTGCTTGAGTATCAGGTTTTCGCCATCGGGCGAAAGCGAGGCGTTGAAATTGGGATAGTTGCGCAACGCATTGGCCGCCGCCTTCATGAGGAAGGCCAGCAGCGTGAGCTTGACGCCGCGTTTCTCGGCATCGGCCAGCATGGATTTGCGGAAATCCTCAAGATCGGTGATGTCGGCTTCGTCGAATTGCGTCACGTGCGGTGCCGTCACCCAGTTGCGGTGCAGGTTGGCGCCCGAAATCTTCTTGATGCGCGATAGCGGTTTGCTTTCGATGTCGCCGAACTGGCTGAAATCGACAATAGGCGCCGGCAATACGGCCATGCCGCCCGTGCTGACATCGGTGCGCGGCTTCGCCAGCTCGCCCTTGACGAAGGCCTGGACGTCCGACTGCAGAATGCGATTCTTGGGGCCGGTGCCTGTGACCAGTGCCAGATTGACGCCAAGCTCACGGGCGAAACGGCGCACCGATGGGCTGGCGTGTGCCGGCTTGTTGCCGGCGGTGGCCGAGCTTATGCCAATCGGATTGGGCGTGTTCTGCGGCGCGATCGGCTTCGGCGGCTCGGGCGATGGGCGGGACGGTTCCGGTATCGCTGCTTTTGCCGGCTTAGCCGCCGCTGCAGCTGCCGGTTTCGCCGGCTCGGGTTCGGTCTTGACGGATGCCGCTTTGGCCTCCGCCGCAACTTCGGCTTCTTCCACGGTCAAAATCAGCGCGCCTTGCGAAACCTTGTCGCCGACCTTGATCTTGATTTCCTTGACGGTACCGGCGAAAGGCGCAGGAATGTCCATCGAGGCCTTGTCCGATTCCAGCGTAATCAGCGAATCGTCCTTGGCGATGCTGCTGCCGGACTGAACCAGCACATCGATCACCTCTACGCTGTCAAAGCTGCCGATATCAGGGACGAGTACGTCTTTGATTGCCATGTTGGGGTTCCTTAATCTCGTTCCGCTCAGACGGTAACCGGGTTGGGCTTGTTCGCGTCCAGGCCGTATTTCTTGATGGCTTCCGCTGCCTTGGCTGCCGGCAGCTTGCCTTCATCGGCCAGCGCCTTGAGCGCGGCGACGGTGACGTAGTAGCGATCCACTTCGAAGAAGCTGCGCAGCGCCTCACGTGAGTCGGAGCGGCCGAAGCCGTCGGTACCGAGCACCACATAATGCTGCGGGATGAAGTTGCGGATCTGGTCAGCGAAGGACTTCATGTAATCGGTTGATGCGATCACCGGGCCTTCAGCCTTGGTCAGGCATGCAGTCACATAGCTTTGTTTCTGCTTCTGGTCCGGATGCAGCAGATTCCAGCGCTCGATGTCCAGACCTTCGCGGCGCAGTTCGGTAAAGCTGGTCACGCTCCAGATATCAGCGGCCACGCTCCAGTCCTTTTCCAGCAGCTCGGCTGCGGCAATGACTTCGCGCAGGATGACGCCGCTGCCCATGAGTTGCACGCGCGGGCCCTTGGTCTTGGATTTGGAGAGCTGGTACATGCCCTTGAGGATGCCTTCCTCGGCGCCCTGGGGCATGGCCGGGTGGCTGTAATTATCGTTCATGAGCGTGATGTAGTAATACACGTCTTCCTGGTTCTGCACCATGCGGCGCAGGCCTTCCTGGATGATCACGGCCAATTCGTAGCCAAAGGTCGGGTCGTAGGAGACGCAGTTCGGGATGGTCGCCGACATCAAATGGCTATGCCCATCCTCGTGCTGCAGCCCTTCGCCGTTCAGCGTGGTACGGCCGGCGGTGGCGCCTAGCAGGAAGCCGCGTGCGCGACTGTCGCCGGCCGCCCAAGCCAAGTCGCCGATACGCTGGAAACCGAACATCGAATAGAAAATGTAGAACGGCACCATTTGCATGCCGGTGACGCTGTACGCGGTGGCAGCGGCGATCCAGGACGAGAATGCGCCGGCTTCGTTGATGCCTTCCTCGAGAATCTGGCCGCTTTGGGATTCCTTGTAGAACATGACCTGGTCGGCGTCCTGCGGCTCATAGAGCTGGCCGACGGAGGAATAGATGCCGAGCTGGCGGAACATGCCCTCCATGCCGAAAGTACGCGCCTCATCGGGCACGATAGGCACTACATACTTGCCGAGCTGCTTGTCGCGCACCAACGTCGCCAGAATGCGCACGAAGGCCATGGTGGTCGAGACCTCGCGTTCGCCGGTGGCGCCGAGCACATTCTCGAACGCGGTCAGCGGCGGCACGGTGAGCTCATTGCCCTTGCGGCGACGGGTCGGGACATAGCCGCCCATTGCGGCATTGCGTTCACGCAGGTAGCGCATTTCCGGGCTGTCTTCGGCCGGACGATAGAAGCTCAGGTTTTCCACTTGCTCGTCGGACAGCGGCAGGTCGAAACGGTCGCGGAAGGCCTTGAGCGCTTCGATGTCCATGCTCTTCTGCTGGTGGGTAGTGTTGTGCCCTTCGCCGGCCAGGCCCATACCGTAGCCCTTGACCGTCTTGGCCAGAATCACGGTCGGCTGACCCTCATGCTTGGTAGCCGCGGCGTAGGCAGCATACACCTTGTGCGGATCATGACCGCCCCGGTTCAGGCGCCAGATGTCGTCGTCGGACATGGCGGCGACCATCTCCTTGAGCTCTGGGTACTTGCCGAAGAAGTGTTCGCGCGTATAGGCGCCGCCCTTGGCTTTGAAGTTCTGGTATTCGCCGTCCACGGCCTCTTCCATGCGCTTCTTGAGCAGGCCTTCCTTGTCCATGGCCAATAGCGGATCCCAGTAGGAACCCCAGATCACCTTGAGCACGTTCCAGCCAGAGCCGCGGAACGCGGCCTCGAATTCCTGGATGACCTTGCCGTTGCCGCGCACCGGGCCGTCGAGGCGCTGCAGATTGCAGTTGATGACGAAGATCAGGTTGTCGAGCTTTTCGCGCGCCGCCAGCGAGATCGCGCCCAGCGATTCCGGTTCGTCCATTTCGCCGTCGCCGCAGAAGACCCAGACCTTGCGGTCAGAAGTGTCGGCAATGCCGCGGTCATGCAGGTACTTGAGGAAGCGCGCCTGGTAGATGCCCTGCAGCGGGCCCAGGCCCATCGATACCGTGGGGAATTGCCAGAAATCGGGCATCAGCCATGGGTGCGGATACGAGGGCAGGCCATTGCCGCCGGTTTCAATGCGGAAATTGGACATTTGCTCCTCGGTCAGCCGGCCTTCGAGGAAGGCGCGTGCGTAGACGCCGGGCGAGGAGTGACCCTGGAAATAGACGAGGTCGCCGCCGAAGTTCTCGTTGGCGGCGCGGAAAAAGTGGTTGAAGCCGACATCGTACAGCGTGGCGGCGGACTGGAAGCTGGCGATGTGACCGCCGACGCCCGGCGACTTTTCGTTGGCGCGCAGCACGCACATGATGGCGTTCCAGCGGATCAGGGCGCGGATCTTGCGCTCGACGGCGGTATCGCCCGGATGGCGCTGCTGCAAATGCGTGGGAATAGTGTTCACATAGGCGGTAGTCGCGTTGTAAGGTAGATAGGCACCGGAACGGCGGGCCTTGTCAATCAGCGTTTCCAGCAGGAAGTGCGCGCGTTCGGTTCCCTCATTTTCCAGCACCGCTGCAATGGCGTCCTGCCATTCCTGGGTTTCCTGCGGGTCAGTGTCGGGGGTGAATGCCATGTAATGTCTCCGGAACTTCTGGCTTGCCTTTGTATGCCAAGGGCAGGACAGCAAAATTTGTAAGCCCAAGATCGCTTCGGCTTGCCTGGCATGGCGAGCCGAATGCCTGGATAATTGGTATATTCGAGGCCATCGGGCGAAGCGCGTAGTTTCGCTATTTTGCCCGTCCAGGTCAAGTTTGAGCGCGCCTCGCGCTTGCGACGAAATCCCCGCCGCGCCACGTCTACACGCAATCTTGAAGGAATTTATATGCCCATAGTGTTGAAGCAGTCTGCTAGTTTATTCGATGAAAACGTGATGGACGGGAGCGGCCACGTGCTGCTGGTATTGCCGGTCGAACAGCCCGCAGATTTCCCCTATGCCGAGATCCTGCGGCACAGGCTGGTGCGTAGCCGGAGTGAATACGCCGATCTTGCCAAGACACCTGTCACTACCGACCTGCCGCAAGGAGGTGTGGCGGCGTGGCTGGTGCTCGACTCCAAGCTCGACACTTTTCAGCGTCATACGCTGTTGCGCAAGGCATTGAAGCCGCTGCTCGACGAAAAGCCGCAGCACCTGCACATTGCGGTTTACGGCGACGACGAGATGCGCGCGCAGTCGGCGCGTGATGCCTTCTACGTCGCCGGCATCAATACTGCCGAATTGCCCAGCCGCAAGCGCGAACGGAAATCGCATCCGCTCGAACGCATTTCACTGCATGGCTGGACGCAGCATGATGATTTTGCTGATGTCGCAGCCCGTATTGCCGGCAACAACCTGGCGCGCAGCCTCACCTTGCTGCCGCCTAACGAGCTGACACCGGCCATCTACCGCGACAAATTGCGGCAACTGGCGGCTGAGCACGGCTGGCAGCATGAAGAGTACGACATGGAGAGGCTGCGCGCGCTTGGCGCCGGCGCTTTCGTGGCTGTCGCCCAGGGCTCGGAGCCGCAGGACGCCGCCATCGTGCATCTGACCTACCGGCCGCAAGGCGCGGAAAAGCGCATGGCGCTGGTCGGCAAGGGCATCTGCTTCGATACCGGCGGCCATAATCTCAAGCCGGCGCGCTACATGAACGGCATGCACGAAGATATGAACGGCTCGGCGGTGGCGCTCGGTATCCTGCTGGCGGCCACGCAGGCGCAGCTGCCGATTGCCATCGATTGCTGGCTTGCCATCGCACAGAACCATATCGGTCCCGGCGCCTACAAGCAGAATGATGTCGTGACCGCACTCAACGGTACGACGATAGAGATTATGCATACCGATGCCGAGGGACGCATGGTGCTGGCCGATACGCTGACGCTGGCGTCACGCGACAAGCCGCAGTTCATCATGGATTTCGCTACGCTCACCGGTAGCATGATCAGCGCGTTGGGTTCGCGTTACAGCGGTGTGCTCGGCAATCGGCCCGAGTTGCTATGCCAGGCGATCGGCGCCGGCAAGGCTGCGGGCGAACGCGTCAATGCCTTCCCGTTCGACGCGGACTACGAAGAAGATCTCGACAGCGGCATCGCCGACATCAAACAGTGCACGCTGGATTCGGAGGCCGACCACGTGCTGGCGGCACGTTTCCTGGCGCGCTTCATTGAAGGCGATGTACCCTGGCTGCACATGGATTTGTCCGCCGCCAACCACAAGGGCGGCTTGGGCGCCGCCGGTAGCGACGTTACCGGCTTCGGCGTCGGCTTTGGCCTCGAAGTGCTGAAGCAGAGCCTCAGGATGGAATTGCGCTAAGCCGCGTTGGCCTGCTTGCAGGAGCTTGGGCCATTGCAGGCCTCAAGCTCCTGGACTGATTATTTGAAATTGCAGCCTTCGCATTTTCCCTTGGTGGCCGCGAGGCCTTTTACCGTATCCAGTCCTTTGACGTCCTTGAAAATGGCGCCATCGACATCGGCGTCGGTTAAATCGGCGCCAGTCAGATCGGCGCCGGTGAGGTCGGCCTTGCTCAAGTCGGCGCGGGTGAGGTCAGTATTACGCAGATTGGCCCCGGTGAGGTCGCCGAAGCTGAAACTGGCGATATGCAAGTTGGCGCCTTCAAAATTGGCGTTGGCGAAATTGCCGCCGACAGAATCGAACTTCATCTGCCCCATCGGTTGATTGCCTTCATCAAGTCCGAAACGCCCGTTTTTGACGTTGGCCCCGCTCATGTTCACATTGCCGAGCGTACCTATCATGCGCGCATTGGTCAGGTTGGCCCCACTGAAATTGGTCTTGCTGAAAATGGCCTGGAAGATAATGGCGTCGGTCAGATTGGCGCCGCTGAGGTTGGTGTTCTCTAGCCGCGCCAGGTTCAGGTAAGCGCCTTGCATGTTGGCCCCGCTTAAATCTGCGCCTCTGAGGTAAGCCCCGAAAAAGCTGGTGTTGACCATCTTGCAGTGACGTAAATCCATTTTGTCGAATTCAAGGTAACCCAGGTCCTTGTTGGAAAGATCGCAATCGGCCGAATTGATTTCGGCCAGTGCCTGCTGCTGGGTGAGTTTTTCGCGTTCAACTTCAGCCTTGTCTTGCGGCATGGCAGCCACTTTTTTATCGGGCATGGCCTCGGTCTTTTCGTAAAAAGCCTTGGCTTTCATGATGGTGGCCTCGGGATTGGCCATAAAGGCAGCTTTTGAGCCTTCGCTACCGAAACAGTATTCCTTGCCTTTATATGTGGTCTTGATGGAGCAATCGGTCTTGTGCACCGCCTCGTTGGCCAAACTGTTGGTGCAATTGCCGTTGAATTCTGCCGCACCAGCCCATCCTGCGAACAGCGCCAATAGGCTCGCTGCAGTCATACGTAATGCTGTGGCCATTTTCATTCTCCTCGTCAAACAAGATGATCGTTGGTCGTTCGCCTGGGTTTCGGCTTACTAGCACTATGACCGTTCATGTTACACATCGTTACACAGACGCGGCGGTATTTCGTCAACTGCCCGCATGAGCTTGCGTTTTACGAGTTATATCCGCGAATTGCGGGGATTTAACGAGAGGCATAAAAATGCATAAGGCGAAGATGATCATCCCGGCACTGGTGGCAACTACGTTGGCGCTACCGGCCATGGCGCACGATGATTACGACGAGTATTACGATTCCGCGCGCGTCATCTCGGTCACGCCGCAGACAGAACGTGTCAATTACCCGGTCGAGGAATGCCGTACTGAATACGTGCGTGAAAGCTACAGCAGCAAATCGCCGATGGCGGCCATTATCGGCGGTGTTGCCGGCGGCCTGCTCGGCAGCCAGATTGGCAAGGGTAACGGTCGTGTCGCCGGTGCTGCCGTGGGTGCCGGCGTCGGCGCGGTAGTCGGCGACCGCATCGGTGGCTCCGGCACCACGAGCTATGGCGAACGCCCAATCGAGCGCTGCCATAGCGTCGACCGCTGGGAAACCGTCAACCGCGGCTACCTCGTCGCCTACCGCTACAATGGCCGCAACTACAGCACGGTCACAGATCGTGATCCTGGCGATCGCATTGATGTACGCGTCTCGGTCGGCCCTGGCCGCCAGGTGGAGGAAGTAGCCTACTACGTGCCTGGTTACGATGCGCCGCGCGGTCACAAGCATCAGCGCGGTTTCGGCCACCGCTATTATTGAGCTGACGCTGCAATGAAAAAGCCGCCCGCGGGGCGGCTTTTTTGCGTCATGCGTTGCCCAGCCTTTTCCTGAGCCAGCGCCAGATGAAACTATCGGCGATTTCCTTGCCGTCTATGATGAAAGTGAGCGCTTTCAGATTGTCCACCAGCAGGATCAGCGCATCCTTGGCACTATCGAGGCCACAGAACAGAATGCGGTCGTTTGCCTGGAGGCGCGTATTGCTATCCGGCAGCAGTTCGAAATGCTGATCCCGGCACAGCAGCAGCGGCATCATGGCCAGCTTCTGTTCGCGATCGACCGGATCGCGCATGAGATGGTCGAGCGTGACGCCGGTATGCCAGGACAGCAGGACTGTCACTGCCGGTGTCTGTTCGTCGTTGATGGTAATCGCCCAGGTTTCGGGCACGCTTTCGCCCAGGGCCTCCACCAGCTTGCTGATCAGCTGATTGGCCCACAGATTGCTCTCGCGGCGCGCCAGCGCCAGGAACTGGGCTAGCAGCGGCGAGATCATGTGCGCCAGGCATTCGTGGGCAATGATGTCGCTGGGCTGCATCGTGATGTCGGCATTGAAGTGCGCGAACAAGGGGTCGTTGTGACGGCGGTTCTTGCGCACGACCACGAACAGGTCGGGCTTGATCTCGCGCGCGGTCATGACAATGGACAGATTATTGATGTCGTTGTCAGTGCCGGCCACGATGCCGACGGCGTCCTCGATGCCGGCTGCGTACAGCGCACCGGCTTCGGCGCCGTTGCCGACAATGCAATCATTGCAGCCCGTGCGTTGCGGATCGGCCTCGATGATGACGGTGGAAATATGTTCGCGCTGCAGGTTCTGCGCCACCGATTTGCCGAAACGGCCGTAGCCGCAGATCAGCCACTTGCCTATCGGCGGACAGACGGGCGAGGGCAGCGTGCCGCCGGGCACGCCGGTCAGCCATTTGTGCAGCAGATAGGTGCCGAGCGCATGCACTTCCATCGCCAGGTGCTCGCCGAACAGCTCATAAGGATTGATGATGTGGTCGGTGCCGAAGGAAGCCATGTTGCTGGCGGTCTCCTTGTTTTCCGCGCGCGCCAGCATCAACAGGTCCGGGTTCATGAGCTTGACGGCGACGGCGATGGCGAGATTGGCATGGTCGTCATCGGTCAACGCCGCCACCCCGCGGCACATGGGATGGCGTACGCCGGCCTTGAGCAGCGTGTCGGGCAGTTTGGCATCCGCACACAGCGCCGGAATGTCGAACTGGTAATCCTCGAGGTCGAGCTCGTTGATCCTGTCCTGCTGCAATTCGACCACGACGACGCGAATGTCGCGGTGATCGAGCGCCTTGACCAGCAGGCTGCCGGTTTCGGCATAGCCGCAGACGATGTAGAAGGGCTCGTGCAGATTGCCGACGGCGCGCGCGAAGCGCGAAGTGGTGACGGCGAGGCGCAGGGCGGGATCCTGCACCAGGGAAATGATTTTACCGATGGCATAGAACCACGGGATCACGGTGAAATAGATGGAAAACGACATCCACAGCCGCTGTGCGGCAGTGAAGGCGTACGGTACTTCGCCGTAGCCTATGGTGGTTGCCGTGTAGCTGACAACGTAGAACGCTTCGAACAGGCTCATGTGACGCAAGTGCCCGGCGCTGTCCATGCCCGGCATCAGTACCAGGCCGGTGATGGCGACGGCAAAGCTCGCGATCACCGCGATCAGCGGCTTGCGCATGCGCCGCAATATCAGGAAGACGATGCTGTTCACGATGAGCAGGCCGAACGCTTAGCGGCGCAGGCTGATCGTTTCGGCAATAAGGATAATGACCGAAATGACGTTGGCCAGCAGCGCGCCGCCAGACAGCGAAACGATGTGGTTGGTCATGCTCGCTTCATTCGGGGTGCCGGTGATCGCGGCCCATACCACCGCTGCCGCAATCAATTGCAGATCGGCCACCAGACTGGTCGACAAATGAATGGCGCCGATCTGGGTGCGGTCGCCGAACTTGAGCACGGTGGCAATCAGGTTGACGACGATGGCGGCGAACAGCTCATAGACGTGGTGATGCAGCGGATTGTCCATGTCGCCGATGAAGAAGCCGATGAGCGTCATGGCCAGCACGATGAAAAAACCGAAAACAACTTTTTCCAGGTTCATGATATTCCTATCTGTCGAGATTAAGCCTGGCGATTGCCTTGAATGCCGAGTTTAGATGATTTGCCCGCATCGGGCATCCCTTGGGTTCAAGACAGCGGCAGCGACGACAATGCCTGGCAAGCCATTTGCATACGAGCACCGGCGCCGGCTAGCTGGTCGGCGTGGCATGCGGCAATGCTGTCGAGCATGGTGTCGAAGCTGTCATCCGAAACATGCAGGCGCCGCGGCAATAGCGCAGCGAGCTTGGCGTCATGCAGCGCGGTCAGCGCGCTGCTCACTTCGGCCAGGCCTTTCACATAGGCATCCTCG
>CBILOJ010000043.1:0-11489 GCA_966238525.1 uncultured Methylophilaceae bacterium
CCATGTCGCCGTACAGGGTGGCATAGCCCACCGCCATCTCGCTCTTGTTGCCTGTGGTCAACACAATACTGCCGAACTTGTTCGACAGCGCCATGAGCAGCATGCCGCGAATGCGCGCCTGCAAATTCTCCTCGGTGGCATCGAACGGCAAGCCGGCAAATTCGCCGGCCAGCGTTTGCTGGAACAAGGCGAAGAGATCGCCGATCGGCAATTCGCTGTAGCGGACCTTGAGGCGATCGGCCATGGTCGCGGCATCGTTGATACTGATGTCGGCAGTGTATTCGGATGGCATCATGACCGCCCGCACCTTGCCCGCACCCAGCGCATCGACCGCCACTGCAAGCGTCAGCGCCGAATCGATACCGCCGGACAGCCCCAGCACCACGCCCGGAAACTTGTTCTTGCTCACATAATCCTGCAGGCCCAGGCACAGCGCCTGGTAAACGCTGGCTTCCAGCGATTGCGGCGCCGCAATCTCGCCCGGCAACGGTTCGCCGTCCTGCAGTTCGACCACAGCCAACGCTTCGCGGAAGGCCGGCAGCTGATGCATCAGCTCGCCACGGCTGTCGAGCACGAATGAGGCGCCGTCGAATATCAGTTCATCCTGGCCGCCGACCAGATTGGCATACACGACGGGCAAGCCGCTCTCGGCGACGCGTGCACGCAGCACTTCGTGCCGTGCGTACAGTTTCTCCATGTGATAAGGCGAGGCGTTCAGTGCCAGCAGAATCTCAGCGCCGGCCTGCTTCGCCAACCGGACCGGCGCCGATTCCCATACATCGGCGCAGATGACGACGCCCATGCGCACGCCTTCGTGCTCGAACACCAGCGGCGCGCTGCCGGGCTCAAAATAGCGCACTTCATCGAACACGCTGTGGTTGGGCAGCGCCTGCTTGCGGTAGGTGGCAACCACTTGGCCGTCACGCAGCACCGAGGCCGCGTTGTAGCAAGCATCCTGATAACGCAACGGATGGCCGACGATTACGGTGAGGCCTGTGACCAGGCCGGCCAAATCCTGCAACGCGCGTTCGCATGCCTGGTGAAAGTCCTCGCGCAGCAGCAGGTCTTCGGGCGGATAACCCGACAAGGCCAGCTCAGGCGTCAGCATCAGGCTGGCGCCGGCCGCCTTGGCACTGTTGGCGCTGGCGACGATGCGGGCACTATTGCCCATGAGGTCGCCGACCGTGCAATTGATCTGGGCAACGGCAAGTTTCATGGTGTTTCTATTCAGTAGCTGCCGCCGGCGTCGCGGATCAGTTGCGCGATTTCAGCGTGCTGGCCCTTGAGCGCATAGACCAGCGCCGTCAGTCCGTACTGATCCTTGGCATCGACATCGGCCTCGTTGGCAAGCAGGAACTTGACCATGTCCACCGCGCCGTTATCGACGGCGTATTGCAGCAACGGCGTTCCTTCGGAATCCTTGTGGTCGACGTCGGCACCGTGCGCGACCAGCACCTTGGCCGCCTCGAGCTGGGAGCGCTTGACCGCCCAGGTCAGCGCCGTCCATTCGGTCTGATCCTCGGCATCGACCTTGGCGCCCTTGTCCAGCATGAGCTTGATGGCTTCGGTGTTGCCGGCGCGCGCGGCATACATGAGCGCGGTGACGCCGAAACGGTCGCGCGCAGCAGGATTGGCGCCGTTTTCCATGAGAATGCGGATGGTGTCGAGATCGCCGTTCTTGGCGGCGTACATCAGTACGCTCTTGCCGTCGTCGCTCTTGGCGTTGGCGTCGACACCGTGCTTGATCAGCAGGTCGATTATTTCGCTGTAGCCCGAGGTCGCGGCCATGCCGAGCGCGCTCCAGCCCGAGGAGTCGCGGATACGGACATCGGCGCCATGCTCAAGCAGCACCTTGACCGTAGGCACATAGTTTTTCTTGGCGGCAAACATCAGCGCCGACCAGCCGCCGCTATCGACGGCATTGATATTGGCGCCGCTCTCGACCAGCACACGCGCCACTTCGGCCTGGTCCTTGCGCGCCGCGTACATCAACGGCGTAATGCCGTCCTTGTCGACGATATTCGGGTTGGCGCCGCTCTTGAGCATGGCACGTACGGTAGCGACGTCGCCTTTGGCTGCCGCCGTCAGCATATAGGGCACGTCCTGCGCCGCCTGCAGCGATACGGCACCGAGCGCCAGCCAAGCACCGAACATCAATATGCAAAGTTTTCTCAACATGGCTTTCCTGTCTTCAAGATTTCCGTGCCTGAATGGCGGTTTGCACTGCCTCGCCCAAGCCCGCCGGCGAACTGGCGACGACCACACCGGCCTTTTCCAGCGCGCGTATCTTGTCCGCGGCAAGCCCGCTGCCGCCCGAGATGATGGCGCCGGCATGACCCATGCGTTTACCGGTCGGGGCCGTCTGGCCGGCGATATAAGCCGCCACCGGCTTGCGCACCTGGCTCTGGATGTACTCGGCAGCCGCCTCTTCGTCGCTGCCGCCGATTTCGCCGACCATGATGATGGCCTCGGTTTCCGCATCGGCCTCGAACATCTGCAGGCACTCGATGAAATTGAGCCCCTTGATCGGGTCGCCGCCGATACCGACACAGGTGGATTGACCCAATCCGAGCGCGGTAGTTTGATGTACGGCTTCATAAGTCAGCGTGCCCGAGCGCGAAACGATGCCGACCTTGCCGCGCAAGTGGATGCTGCCCGGCATGATGCCGATCTTGCATTCGTCGGGCGTGATCACGCCCGGACAATTGGGACCGATCAGCTTGACGTCATTGGCCTTGAGCGCCGCCTTGACGTCGAGCATGTCGAGTACCGGAATGCCCTCGGTAATGCAGACGATGAGCGCAATGCCGGCATCGCAGGCTTCCAGGATGGAATCGGCGGCGAACGGCGGCGGTACATAGATCACCGAGGCATTGGCGCCGGTTTCACGCACGGCTTCGCGCATGGTGTTGTACACGGGCAGGCCGAGATGGATCTGCCCGCCCTTGCCTGGCGTGACGCCGCCCACCATTTGCGTGCCGTAAGCCTGTGCCTGCTCGGAATGGAAAGTGCCCTGCTTGCCGGTGAACCCCTGGCACAGGACTTTGGTATTTTTATCGACGAGTATGCTCATATCAAACTTTCAGCGTGGCGCTGGCCGCACCCGCGTTCTGCACGGCTTGGACCGACTGCTGCGCGGCATCGGTCAAGCCGGCAGCCGAAATGATGGAAAGGCCGCTCTCCTGCAGCATTTTCCTGCCCAGTTCGACGTTGGTGCCTTCGAGACGCACGACCACCGGAATCTGGATACCGACTTCCTTGACCGCGTTGATGATGCCCTCGGCGATGATGTCGCAACGCATGATGCCGCCGAAGATGTTGACGAGGATGGCCTTGACGTTGCTGTCGGCCAGGATGATCTTGAATGCGCGCGCCACCGTTTGCGCGGTGGCACTACCGCCGACGTCGAGAAAATTGGCTGGTGCGCCACCGTGCAGCTTGATCAGGTCCATGGTTGCCATGGCAAGACCGGCGCCGTTGACCATGCAGCCGATGTTGCCGTTGAGCGTGATGTAGTTGAGGCCGGCATTGTGCGCCTCGGCCTCCTTGACGTCGTCCTGGCTCCAGTCGCGCTGCTCGGCCAAAGCCTTGCGCCGATAGAGTGCGTTGTCGTCCACGCTCATCTTGCAATCGAGCGCGACCAGCGCGCCGTCTGTCGTCACAACCAGCGGATTGATTTCAAGCAACGCCAGATCGTTTTCCTTGAACAAGCGATACAGCGCCTTGGCCAATTTGACGAAAGCGCCGATCTGTTCGCCGCCGAGACCGAGCGCAAACGCAAGATTATGCGCCTGGTAATCGACCAGGCCGTTCAGCGGATCGCACACTTCGCGCAGGATTTTTTCCGGGCTGGTGCGGGCGATTTCCTCGATATCCATGCCCCCGGCCTCGGAAGCCACCATGACCACGCGCTCCAGGCTGCGGTCCACGAGCAGCGACAGATACAGCTCGCGCGCGATCGGCAATGTTTCTTCTATCAGCAGCTTGTGCACGGGCTGGCCGTCGGGCGCGTTCTGATAAGTGACGAGTGACTTGCCGATCAACGCCGTCGCCGCGGCTTGCACCTCGGCCGTGGATTTCACCAGCTTGACCCCACCGGCCTTGCCGCGGCCGCCGGCATGGATTTGCGCCTTGACCACCCAGGCGCCGCCGCCTAGTGCTTTCGCGGCATCGATCGCAGCCAGGGCCGATTCCGCCATCCGGCCACGCGGCACCGGCACGCCGTAGCCCTGCAACAGCAGCTTGGCCTGAAATTCATGTAAATTCATAGGGATATTCTGGGATTGATGTTTATTCTATGGAGCCGCTATTTTGGCGGAAAACCGCCCAATTAGCCAGCGTGAAGGCGGGCGACCTGTCGTCGCGCCAAGGCCGTAGCGGCAGCCTGTGTGTATAATTGCGGCCTCGAATTCATCAAAAGCACGCCATGCGTCTCGTCATCCAAGGTCACGCCCTGCAACCCAGCCATTTGCAACATATCGCTGTCTTGTGCGCCGACGGCCGCAGCGTGCAGGACTTCAAGCATACCGGCCCGCATGCATGCCATCTGCCGGCGGTTCATACACTCAATACCGCGATCGAAACTTATTGCGCCAGCCAGCAACTCGACTGCGCTTTCGTTGCCGATCACCACACGCTGGATAACTTCGGCCTGGTGCTCATGGACATGGACTCGACCCTGATCACCATCGAATGCATAGACGAGATCGCCGACATGCAGGGCCTGAAGGCCGAGGTGGCGGCGATTACCGAAGCCGCCATGCGTGGCGAAATCGAGTTCGCCGAAAGCCTGCGCCGGCGCGTGGCACTGCTTGAGGGACTGGACGAATCGGCGCTGCAGCGCGTCTACGACGAACGCTTGCGCCTGAGTCCGGGCGCCGACGTATGGAGCTTGGCCTGCAGACGCCATGGCATACGGACCATGGTGGTATCGGGCGGTTTCGACTTCTTCGCCGAACGCGTCAAGACCCTGGCCAGCCTCGACTATGCTGCGGCCAACCAACTGGAAATCGTCGCGGGCAAGCTCACCGGACGCGTGCTTGGCGATATCGTCGATGCCCAGGCCAAGGCCGACTGGCTCAACCGCAAGCGCATCGACCTCGGCCTCGAACCATCCCAGGTCATCGCCATCGGCGATGGCGCCAACGATCTCGTCATGATGGCGAACGCCGGCGTCAGCATTGCTTATCATGCCAAGCCCATCGTGCGCGAACACGCCACTTATGCCCTCAATCATGTCGGCCTGGACGGCGCCGTGCATCTGTTCAGTCCAGCCTGACCTGCTGACCGCGGCCAACAAAAAAGCCACGCAAAGCGTGGCTTTGTGGCAAGCGCTTGCGCTTAATGCAGCGGTAGCCAGACCAGTTCGCCGGCCTTCATGTCCGGCACCAGCAGCGCCTTGCCGTTGCCGGACCTGGCGATATCGGCAGCAGACTGAAAACCTTCCTTGAGCAGCTTGACCTCGCCTTTTTTGTTGACGCTATAGACCTTGCCGTTCTTGAAATCGCTGACGTACAACATGCCGTCCTTGCCACGCACGAGGCCGTCTCCGCCGCCGAAACCTTCCGCCAGCTTCTTCATTTCACCGCTGCCGAGCTGGATGCTATAGAGCGTCCCGGTCATGAAATCGACTTCGAGCAGGGTGCCGCGACCGCCCATGAGCAAGCCGTTGGGACCCTTGACCAGCGGATTGCTGCCATCGACCACGGTCGCGACCTTGCCATTTTTGCCGATACGGTAAATGGCACCGGTCTTGCCGGTTTTGCCGCTGATGTCGCCGCTATCGGAAACATAGAGATTGCCCAGGCCGTCCGCCTCAAGGTCGTTGAAAAACTGGGGGGTGGCGGGAAAAGCCTCGGCCGCGGCATAGACTTGCCATTTTCCATCAGGCGTCACCTTGAGCACGCGCGTCTTGTCGGCCACGTAAAGATCCTCGCCCATCATGGCGAGCCCCTTGGGATCGTCCATGCCACTGGCGAAAACCTGGGCCTTGCCGTCAGCGCCGATGACGCTGATTTGGCCATCGCCATCCTGGTCGAAACCGTTGATTTCGGAGACATAAATGCGGCCATCCTTGCCGACTACGGCGGATTCTGGCGTTTTGAGGCCGCCGATTTTCTTGCCGGCAGCGTGCGCCACGGGTGTGGCGAGCAGTGAGGCCAAGACGAGGGCGAGTAGCGAACGTGATTTGAGCATTGTTATTATTCCTTGAAGTTGCGAATCAATTATTTCCTGAAAATTTCCATCAGCGGATTCGAAGCGTGCGCCACCGGCAGCAAGGGCAGCATGGCACAAGAGGTGCTGTTGCCGCCGTTCGCCGCACTTTCCTTCATCGCCGTCTGCAAGTGCGGATCCGCCTTCATCTTGGCGGCGAGATCCTCCATCGCTGCTTTATAGGCTATATCGAGCTGGTAGGCGGGCACGATATCGAGGAAGCTGTCGCGGCGCGACTTACCAACATAGCTGCCCAGCGACTGGCCGTTACCGGCATAGACCTCCGCCGTCACTGTACCGTTGAAACGCTGCAACGTCGGATTGTAGGTCATGTTCGGCTTGAGCCAGACCAGCGTGTTGGCAGTTTCGCCGGCCTGGCATAGCCCGACGCTGCCGAGCTCGGCATCGAGCACCTGTGACACATAGGGCTCGACCATCGGGCCCTGTTCATACCAGTACTCGCGGAAATTGTAATGGGAGAGCCGGTTCGAATGCTTGTATTCGTCCGGGCTGATATAGACCAGCATGTCGGCCGTAGCGGCCTCCTTGGCTTGTGCTGCGCCCATCGCCGACAGCAATGCACTGGCGGCCAAGGCTACGCAGACCATTCGAGTTATCTTCATCATGCTTCCTTTCGTGTTTGCGCCGGCAACGCGCTTCAGTGCTTGCCGTAAGTAATGCGGTAAATGATACCTGCCCTGTCATCGGAAACGAAGAGCGCGCCGTCGGGCCCGACGATGACATCGACCGGCCTGCCCCAGGCGCCGTCCGTGGAAAGCCAGCCGGTGGCGAAGTCTGTTACTTCGACAGGTTTATCCTGTTTAAATTTCACGCGCACCAGTTTATAGCCGGCAGGCTGGGCCCGGTTCCATGAGCCATGCAAGGCGACGATGGCGTCATCGCGATATTCCGCTGGAAATGCGGCTGCACGGTCAAGGAAAGTGAAGCCGATCGGCGTCGAATGCGCCGGGAACATGACGGCAGGGGCTTGCGTGTGCTCGCAATAGCCGGCGCTTGCCGGAAAATTCGGATCCGGATGCCGGTCGCCCCAGCAATAGGGCCAGCCGTAATTCTTGCCGGCTTCGATATGGTTGAAATGCTCGGGCGGCAGTTCATCATTGGGCGGCCCGCCCTTGGTGTCGGAACGCATGTCGGCACCGTCGTTGGTGGCATAAAGGGCGCCAGTCCTGGGATGCCAGGCCAACCCTTGCGCATTGCGCAAACCGGTGGCCCAGACCGCGGTCGGCTTGTGCCGCCCGACCGTCGTCAATGCGCCGGCCGGTTTGCCGTCCTTGGTGTAGCGTTGGATCGTCGCGCGGGTGGGATCGCTTTCGACGCAAACATTGCAGCTCGAACCAACATTGAGATAAAGATAGCCGTCCGGGCCCAGCTTCACCGTTTTCAGCGTATGGCCACCACTCGGCAGATCAGGGATCAACGGCGTTGTTCCGCTAGCCGGCCAGCGGCCGTCTTTCTGTTCCAGCTGCACAATGCCATCCTGGTTACCCACCAGCAGCTGGCCGTCGACGAACTCGAGGCCGTTCGGCGCATTGAGTCCGTCTGCGACCAGCACGATGTCATCGGCCTTGCCATCATGATTACCGTCCGGCAGCATCAGCACCTTGCCCGCCCTGCTGTCCGAGACGTAAAGATTGCCGTCGGGGCCGAAAGCCATCATGCGCGCGCCGCCGATATCTTCGCTATGGGCGAAGACGGTCGCTCTGAAGCCGTCAGGCAGGCGCAGCTGCTGCGCCGGTTGCTTCGGTGCCGGCAAATCCACCGCGACATCGGCAGTTGCGGGTATGGCAGGACTCATCAGGCTTGCGATCAGCAGCAGATTGAACCGCATGTTGTTCATCCCTTGCCTCCCGAATGCTGTTGGGTTTCAGGTAAGCGCGTCCGACCAGATATTGTGCGCCCAGTAATGCGCGTTATTGCCTTCGGCCACACTGGGCTCGGCGGAAATGCCGCCGCCTTCCATGCGTGCCATGATCTGTTTCTGTTCGTCGTAACGATAGAGATCGGCGACGTGGATGGCCATGCGGTCGCTGACGAAGCTGTAGCAGGTATTGGAAAAGACCGGCTGCGGATCCGGCGCTTCGCCTCGCATCAGGGCGACGACGGCACTGGCGCAGACATGCGCCTGCGCGGTCGCCATGTGCGCCGACTTGGGCAGGCCAGCTGAAATGGCGTCGCCAAGGATGTGCACATTGGGCACCACCTTCGATTCGTAGCTCAGGAAATCAACCTCGCACCAGCGTCCGTCGATATTGACCGCGCCCGCCATTTGCGCCGGCTTGCCGGCACGCTGCGGCGGAATCAGGTTCAACACGTCGGATTTTACAGTATCGAATTCGGTGACGACTGTGCGGCTTGCCACATCGACCTCGACCGCCAGGCTGTTGGGCCGGTAGTCGATGATATCGGGATAAAGTTCGCGCCAGACCTTGCTGAACAGCGGCTTCTTGGAAACGATATCAGGGTTGGCATCGAGCACGAGTACCTTGCTGCGCGGTTTGTGCTGCTTGAAATAAAACGCGACCTGGCAGGCGCGCTCGTATGGGCCCGGCGGGCAGCGGAACGGCATCTTAGGAATGCTGATGGCAAATACGCCGCCATCCTTCATGGCTTCGAGCTGACGGCGTAGATTGACGGTCTGCGGCCCCGCTTTCCATGCATGCGGAATCTGCTGCTGTGCCGCTGATGTAGCCAGCATGGGCAGGCTGTCGTAGATGAAATCGACGCCGGGCGCGACGATGAGCCGATCATAGCTCAGCTCGCCGCGCTGCAGCCTGACCTTGCGTGCCGTCGTATCGATGGCCGTCGCCTCGTCATGCACCCACTGTATGCCGTGGTGTGCGGCCAGGGCGTCGTAGTCGAAAGACAGATCGGCGATGTTGCGGCTGCCGCCAAGCACGAGATTGCTTAACGGGCAGGAAATGAAATGCGCATTGGGTTCGACCACAACTACTTCGATGCGGTGATCGCTCCACATGCGCAAATATTTGGCGACGGTAGCTCCGGCATAGCCGCCGCCGATGACGACGACACGGCCGGCGCTGCCTTGACGGCTTACCACGCTGCTACAAGCAGACAGTGTCGGCAGCGCCAGGCCGGCCGCCGTGAGTTTGAGAAATTGGCGCCGGTTGAAGGCCATCAGTCGGCGGGAGAATTTTGCACCGCGGCCGAATCAGGCGGTTGGGGGGCAAGGCGCGGTTGGCTGGCGAAGAAAGCGGCCATCTGCTCGATTTCCGCTGCGGTAAAATTTTTGCTTAGATGATGCATGACGGTGGAAGCGCGCTCATTGCGCTGGAACGCATGCATTTGCGCCGAAAAGTAGCGCGGATCGAGTCCGGCCAATACCGGCGTGCCGTCAACGCTATTGCCGTTGGTACCATGGCAGGCAGCACATGTCGCCGCCAGCAAGGTTCCATGGCGATCGACGGGCGCTGCTGCTGACGGTAACGCCCACAGCGCTGCCGTCAGGTACAGCCATAAATTCCGGGATTGCATTACGCGTTAAGGCGGCGAAACCTAATGGCCGCCTTCGACTGCGGTCCGATCAATCGTCTTCCTTGGCACCGGCAGCCACGAGCAGGTCGGCTGTCTTGTCCTGGCCAAAATCGCGCAACGCATGTACCAGATTGGCATCGTCCTTCAGCTTGGCATTGACGTCTGCGCCCTTGGAAATCAGGTACTTGACGAGCTCTTCGTTACCGTTGAAAGCCGCCATCGAAAGGGCCGTCATTTTGGTGACCGGATGGGTATAGTTGACGTCGGCACCTTGTTCAATAAGGAATTTCACCATCTTCAGCTGGTTGTGATTGGCAGCGATTTGCAGGCCGGACCAGGCGAAATAGGTGTTGTTGACATCGACGCCGTTTTTCAGGAATTTCTGCACAACCTTGATGTCGCCGCTGCCGAGCGCGTTCGACATGGCGATTTGCGATTCATTGTCGAGTTCCGCTTTAGCCATCAGCGGCAGGCTCAGAACCATTGCCATTACGAGTACCTTGATCATTTTCATGCTATGCCATCTCCTGCTTTTTATAAAAATAATGTTATTAAATCAAGCAATAAGCTTTCTCGCATTGAAAAACATGCGCATCCATGGACTGTTTTCACCCCAGCCATCAGGATGCCAGGACTGCTGAACGGTACGGAATACCCGCTCCGGGTGTGGCATCGTAATGGTGAAACGTCCGTCTGCCGTCGTCAGCCCGGTAATTCCCTGCGGCGAACCGTTGGGGTTGAACGGGTAGATTTCAGTAGGCTTGCCGGCATTATCCACGAAACGCATGCTGACCAGCTTGTTGGCCAGCGCTGTTTGGACCGCCTGCTCGTTGGAAAATTCCGCATAGCCTTCCCCGTGCGATACGGCGATCGGCATACGGCTGCCAGCCATGCCGTTAAAGAACAGCGAGGGTGATTCTAGCACCTCCACCATGGCGAAGCGCGCCTCGAACTGCTCCGAGCGGTTACGCACGAAATGCGGCCAATGCGCGGTGCCCGGAATGATCTCATGCAGGTTGCTCATCATCTGGCAACCGTTGCAGACGCCGAGCGCGAAGCTGTCGCCACGCTCGAAGAAGGCCGAGAACTCATCTCGGGCGCGGCTGTTGAACAGGATGGACTTGGCCCAGCCCTCGCCGGCGCCGAGCACGTCGCCGTATGAGAAACCGCCGCAAGCGACCAAGCCGGCAAAATCCTTGAGGCTGACGCGGCCATGGATGATGTCGCTCATGTGCACGTCGACTGCCTGGAAGCCGGCGCGGTCAAAGGCCGCCGCCATTTCCGCCTGACCGTTGACGCCCTGCTCGCGCAGGATGGCCATGCGCGGCCGCTGGCCGCTGGCGATGTAGGGCGCGGCAATATTGTCATCCAGGTCGAAAGTCAGGTGTGCACTGAGCCCGGCATCGTCGGCAGCGAGTATGCGGTCATATTCCTGCTGGGCGCAGAGCGGATTGTCGCGCAGCTTCTGCATGCGGTAGGTGGTCTCCGACCACATCCGGTGCAGATTGCTGCGCGTATCGGCATACACCTCGCGGCCGGCGTAATGGATGCTGAAGCTGTTCCCGGCCATGGGTGCGCCGATGAGGTGTATGCAACCGGCAAGGTCGCGTTCCAGGGACGCGCAGATGGCCTCGGCGTCCGCCGCCCGCACCTGTAGTACGGCGCCCAGTTCCTCGTTATAGAGAATCGCGGCAATGTCGCCAGGCAGGCTGCTGAGGTCGACGCGCACACCGCAATGGCCGGCGAATGCCATCTCGGCCAGC
>CBILOJ010000044.1:0-11189 GCA_966238525.1 uncultured Methylophilaceae bacterium
AATTCGATCAGCGACGTCTTCTTGACCGTACCCTGTGCGGTCGCCATGAACACGAAGCGATTCTCGTCGAACTCCTTGACCGGCAGGATGGCATTGATTTTCTCGCCGTCCTCGAGCGGGAACAGATTGACGATGGGCTTGCCGCGGCTGATGCGGCTGCCTTGTGGCACTTCGTAGACCTTGAGCCAGTAGACGCGGCCGCGGCTCGAGAAGCACAGGATGTAGTCGTGCGTATTGGCAACGAACATCTTGTCGATGAAGTCGTCTTCCTTGGTTGCCATGGCCTGCTTGCCGCGACCGCCGCGCTTCTGTGCACGGTATTCGTCCAGCGGCTGCGACTTGACATACCCGGTATGCGATAGCGTTACCACCACGTCCTGCGGCGTAATCAGGTCTTCGAGCGATAAATCCTGTGCATTGTGCACGATCTCGCTACGGCGCTTGTCGCCGAACTGCTGGCGGATTGCCGACAGCTCGTCGACGATAATCTGCGTCACACGCGCCGAATTTGCCAGGATGTCGAGCAAGTCGGCGATGACATCCATGATGTCCTTGTATTCGTTGACGATCTTGTCCTGCTCAAGCCCGGTCAGGCGTTGCAGTCGCATCTGCAGGATTTCCTGCGCCTGCACGTCGGACAATCGATAACCCTGCGGCGTCAGGCCAAAATCAACCGACAGGCCTTCGGGACGCGAAGCTTCCATTGCGGCACGCTTGAGCATGTCCTCGACCACAGGCGATTGCCACGAACGCGCCATCAGCGCGATCTTGGCCTCAGGTGGCGTCGGCGCAGCCTTGATGATCGCGATCATCTCGTCGACATTGGCCAGTGCCACCGCCAAGCCCTCGAGCACGTGGCCGCGTTCGCGCGCCTTGCGCAACTCGAATACGGTACGGCGCGTGACAACCTCGCGCCGATGGCGCAAGAAAGCCTCCAGCATCTGCTTCAGATTGAGCAAGCGCGGCTGGCCGTCGAGCAGCGCCACCATGTTCATGCCGAAGGTGTCCTGCAGCTGGGTCTGCTTGTACAGGTTATTGAGCACAACCTCGGGCACTTCGCCGCGCTTCAGTTCGATGTAGACGCGCATGCCGGACTTGTCCGATTCGTCGCGCAGATCGGAAATACCCTCGATCTTCTTGTCGTTGACCAGCTCGGCGATCTTCTCGATCAGCGATTTCTTGTTCACCTGGTACGGCAGCTCATCAATGATGATGGCTTGCCGATTGCCCTTTTCCAGGTCCTCGAAATGGGTGCGGCCACGCATGACCACGCGACCACGGCCGGTGCGGTAGCCTTCCTTGACGCCGACCGTGCCGTAGATGATGCCGGCGGTCGGGAAATCAGGCGCTGGCACCAGATCGATCAGTTCGTCGATGCTGAGGTCGGGATCCTTGAGCAAGGCAAAACAGGCATCGACAACTTCGCCCAGATTATGCGGCGGAATATTGGTCGCCATACCGACCGCAATGCCCGAGCCGCCATTGATAAGCAGATTGGGTATGCGCGCTGGCATGATGAGCGGCTCATGTTCGGAGCCGTCGTAATTGGGACCGAAATCGACGGTTTCCTTGTCGAGGTCGGCCAAGAGTTCGTGCGCAATGCGCGACATGCGGATTTCGGTGTAACGCATCGCTGCCGCATTATCGCCGTCCACCGAGCCGAAATTGCCCTGCCCATCTACCAGCATGTAGCGCAGCGAAAAGTCCTGGGCCATACGCACGATGGTGTCGTAGACCGCTGTATCGCCGTGCGGGTGGTACTTACCGATAACGTCGCCGACAATACGCGCCGACTTCTTGTAAGGCCGGTTCCAGTCGTTGGAAAGCTCGTGCATGGCATACAGTACGCGCCGGTGCACGGGTTTCAGGCCATCGCGCACATCGGGCAAAGCACGCCCCACGATCACGCTCATGGCGTAATCGAGATAGGAGCGGCGCATTTCGTCTTCAAGGCTGATGGGGAGTGTTTCTTTGGCGAACTGATCCATTATTTTGGTCTTGTCGGCTATGGCTTAAGACCAAGATTTTAACATGATACGAGGGGCTCATCATTTCAAATTGAGGCGCGCCGGGCCTGCCTTGGCGCCTTGTCTGCAACAACTTGTCCGGGACGAAAAAAACGGGGCCGAGCCCCGTCTTGTTTACCTGCAATGTGCCTACTTGCCTTTGACGCCTACCGCAATAACGACGATGCCGGCAATGATGGCCGCGATACCGAGCATATCGGGAATCGGCACATTCTTTTCGGTCTCGGCCGTTGCCTTGAGCGGCCCGATCTGCGCCACGGTTTCCTCGCTGGTATAGCTGAAATTCTTGTATACCAGGGCTGCCACACCGAACACGATAAGCAGCACACCTATTACGACTGATGTTTTCATCTCGAATCCTCCCTGTTGTATGAATTGCGTAAGTTTACTCGCCAAACTTCTTGCGTGCTTCCGCCAGCGCATGCCTGATACTGTCCCAGGCTTCATCGCTGCCCTTTCGGAGCTCCTGCCAGGCATCTCCAGCCGAATTTCTGAGTAGCGCAAGCCTGACCTTGGCTTCGTCACGCCGCGACTTGAGCGCTTCCAGATAAGCAGCGCAGCTCTCGCTGAATTCTTCGTCGGCTGCGCGGGCCCGCGCTTCCAGCACATCGATATCGACGTTCCACTGATCGAGCTGATGCTTCAGCTTGCCGATATATTCGTCTTTCAGGCTCATGGTCGACCTCCTTTTATTGACGGATTCAGTAGCCGGGCAAAGCCAGCATGCCGGCCTCGCTCAGGCTTGTCTGTATGACACGCAACATCACCAATAGTGCGGTAGCGCTCAGCTCAGTGACGCCAGATCGGCCTTGAGATCGTCGATATGTTCCAGACCGACCGCAACACGAATCAGGCCGTCGCTGATTCCGGCAGCCGCACGCGCTTCAGCGCTGACGCGACTGTGAGTTGTCGTTGCCGGATGCGTGATCGTGCTCTTGGCGTCGCCCAGATTGGCTGTGATCGAAATCATGCGTGTGGCGTCTATGGTACGCCAGGCCGCATCCTTGCCGCCCTTTACCTCGAAAGTCACGATGGCACCGCCGCTTTTCTGCTGTTTCATCGCCAGCGCATGCTGGGGATGCGAAGCCAGGCCCGGATAAAAAACGCGTGCCACGCCAGGTTGTTCCTCCAGCCACTGCGCCAGCGCCAGCGCATTGCGCGCATGCGCTTCCATGCGCACGTGCAGCGTTTCCAGCCCTTTGAGGAATACCCAGGCATTGAAAGCACTCAGGGTTGGTCCTGCCGTGCGCAGGAAACCGTAGACCGGCTCCAGTACGCTCTTATGGCCAAGTACTGCGCCACCGAGACAGCGACCTTGGCCGTCGATGTACTTGGTGGCGGAATGCACGATAATGTCGGCGCCGAGTTCCAGCGGCTTCTGCAGGATAGGCGTGCAGAAGCAATTGTCGACTACGAGCAGCGCACCGGCCTCATGCGCAATATCGGCCAATGCCCTGATATCGCAGACTTCGGTCAGCGGATTGGAAGGCGTTTCGACGAAGAACAATTTGGTATTGGGTCGTACGGCTTCACGCCACTGCTCGGGCTCCGTCAACGAAACGAATGTGATTTGCAGGCCCCATCGCTGCAGGATATTACTGAACAGCTGCACCGACGTGCCAAAAATACTGCGCGAAGCCACCACGTGGTCGCCGGCCGAGCACAAGCCCATGACGCAAGCAAGAATTGCCGACATGCCGCTGGAGGTTGCCACACAGAATTCAGCGCCCTCGAGCGCGGCGAGCTTGTCCTGGAATACGGTAACGGTGGGATTGGTGAAGCGCGAATAGATATTGCCTGGCTCCTGCCCGCTGAAACGGGCTGCCGCCTGCGCTGCACTGTCATAAACGAAGCTGGAGGTGAGGAATATCGCCTCCGAATTTTCGCCGAACTCGGTATGTGCGCTACCGGCGCGCACCCCTGCGGTTTCAGGCCGCCATTGCTGTTGCATGATTGTCCTCTCTGCCTCGATGAAGCCGAAACTGGGCAATAAAAAACCCGTTCAGCCGAAAAGCTAAAACGGGTTAACGACTCGCTTTAGCTGAATTTATTATGCGCTCGCAAGCTGAGCAGTTGCCGTCACGGCAAACTCAAATCAGCGCAGATTCAATGGTAGTCCTGCCACGGCCGCCTGGTCAAGCGGCCGTTACGGAGTCAGACGGCTTCTTCCTCTTCGCGGTCGGCGACCAGGTTGAGATCCATCTGCGTGCTCGAATTGGCGGGTTTTTTCTGTATTTCGCCGCTGCCGCGCAGGGTTTCGATGCTATTGAGATAAGCCTCGTCGACGTCACCGGTAACGTAGTTGCCGTTGAAGCACGAGCAATCGAAAGCCTCGATATTGGGGTTACTAAGACGCACATCGTCGATCAGGGCATCAAGGTCCTGATAGATCAGCGCATCGGCACCGATTTCGGCACAGATTTCCTCATCGGTACGACCCGTAGCCAGCAACTCGCTACGCGTCGGCATGTCGATGCCATAGACGTTGGGAAAACGCACGGGCGGCGCCGCCGAAGCCAGATAAACCTGATTGGCGCCGGCATCGCGCGCCATCTGCACAATCTGCTTGGAGGTGGTACCGCGCACGATGGAGTCGTCGATGAGCAGTACGTTCTTGTCCTTGAATTCCATGCCGATCGGGTTGAGCTTCTGGCGTACCGATTTCTTGCGCAACGCCTGGCCGGGCATGATGAAAGTGCGTCCGATGTAGCGGTTCTTGATGAAGCCTTCGCGGTAGGTCAGGTTGAGCGCGTTGGCGAGCTGCAACGCACTCGGACGGCTGGTATCGGGAATCGGGATGACGACATCGATCTTGAGATGGCTCCATTCCTTGCGGATTTTCTTGGCCAGGCTCTCGCCCATGTGCAAGCGCGTCTGGTAGACGGAAACACCGTCGATCACCGAATCAGGACGCGCCAGGTAGACGTATTCGAAAATGCATGAGGTCAGTTTGGGGTTGGCCGCACACTGGCGCGAGAAGAAATTGCCGTCCATGTCGATGAAGATGGCTTCGCCTGGCGCCACGTCACGCACCAGCGTGTAACCCAGCACATCGAGGGCGACGCTCTCGGAAGCCACCACGTACTCGACGCCGTTTTCGCTTTCGTGACGGCCAATAACCAGCGGCCGTATACCGTGCGGGTCGCGAAAAGCGAGCAGGCCGAAATTAGCCACCATGGCGACCACGGCATAGGCACCGCGACAACGCTTGTGCACGCCGGCCACGGCTTCGAAGATCATATCGGCGGTCAGCACGGCATTGTGCGCCGTCTGCTCGATCTCGTGCGCCAGCACGTTGAGCAGGACTTCGGAATCGGAATTGGTATTGATGTGGCGCAGATCCTGACGGAACATTTCGCGCTTGAGCTGCGCCGAATTGGTCAAGTTGCCGTTGTGGCCAAGCACAATGCCGAACGGCGAATTGACGTACAGCGGCTGCGCCTCGGCCGCCGAGGACGAGCCCGCCGTCGGGTAGCGCACATGGGCGATACCGACATTGCCCTTGAGGTTGCGCATGTGACGCGTCTGGAACACGTCCTGCACCATGCCGTTGCTCTTGTGCATGTAGAAGGTGTCGCCATCGCTCGTTGCGATACCGGCGGCATCCTGTCCGCGATGCTGCAGCACGAGCAGGCCATCATACAGCAACTGATTGACTGGACCCTTACCGACTGCGCCTATGATTCCACACATGAAGTGAACGCCCCAACACTAGAAATACAGATTAACAAAAAACGCACCGCATGTCTGGACAACGCTCAGTCGTAATTGACATGCTTGGCAATATCGCGCGGAAACCATGGCAGCAAACCGTAGACCGCTGCTTCCAGCGGTGCGCTGAACATGGCGTTGCGCCAGCGCGCATCCTGCGGCAGGCTGGTCAAACCGGCCAGCAGCACCAGAATCACGACGATCAGCAGACCGCGCGCCAGGCCGAAGAACGCACCCAGGCCCCGGTCCAGCCAGCTCAGGCCGACATGCTTGAACAGTTGCGACAGCGCGATGGCCAACAGGCTGCACACCAGCAGGGTCACCAAAAACAGCACAAGAAAGGCGGCCAGGTAACGCAAAGACGTATTCGGGATCGCCTCCGGCAGCAATGGCGCCAGTTCCATGACATAGGCCTTGGCAACGAAAAACGCCACAATCCAGCTCGCCAGTGCCAAAACCTCGCGGACAAAGCCGCGCATTACGCTCAACAGTATCGACAGTCCGACGATAATGAGCACGGCATAGTCGAAACCTGTCATCTAGGTTTGGATCCGTCCTTATTTGGTCACAACAATGCCGGGCATGCCTGCGCCCTTGATTTTCGCCAAGGCTTTTTCGGCTTCGGCGCGGCTGGAGAATGGTCCGGCGCGCAGGCGAATCTTTTCGCCCTGCTCGGTCGCTATTCTTTCCGTATACGATTTGTAGCCATGGGCAAGCAGCTTCTGCTGCAGCTCCTTGATGCTGGCCATGGTGGAATAAACGCCGATCTGCACGGCATGAGCGTCGCTTGCAACCGCGGGCTGGGCAGGCTTGCTTTCAGGCTTCGCTGCAGGTTTATCCTCGGCAACAGGGCTTGGAACCGGCTTACTTTCAGCCGGTGCTTCACTGTCAGCGACAGATGCCGGCGCGACAGGCTCAGGGCTGGTTTCATCGGCAGCGGCAGCCTCAGGGGCCGGAGCAGGCGCGCGCTCGGGAGCTGTCGGCACCACGCGTGAAGCAAAGTCGCTGTCGTCCTGGCTCGGAATGTTGATTGCAATTTCCTGCTGCGGCGTCTTGGTCGAGTGATCATCGAGCAGCATGGGCAGCACGGCCACCATGAGCAGGACCAGGGCGATGGCGCCTACCAGGCGCCGACGCGCGCGTTTCTTGAACTGGATTTCCTGTTCATTCAATTGTTCAGCTGCCATGTAAGATCCTAATCGTCGAGATGAGTTGCCGGTAAAACGTGCATGACGTCGGCGACGGTGAAGAATGATCCAAAGACGATAATTCTATCATTTTCGCCGGCCGCCAAACAGGCTTGTTGGTAGGCCGCAGCTACGTCGGAACAGCTTTCGACATGAGAGGATTCCGTATGGGTGGCGATAAGCTCCGCCATCTGCGCCACATTGGCGCCGCGCGCATGCACGATGCCAGCGATGTACCAGCTATCGATTTCGGCGCTGACGGCTTCGATCACGCCAGCGATATCCTTGTCGGCCAGCATGGCGAATACTGCGAGTGTCCGGCCGCGACATGGAGATTGCCGCAGGTTGTCGGCCAGCGCATGTGCGGCCTGTGGATTATGCGCTACGTCCAGAATCACATCAGGCGCGGTCGCGAGTTGCTGAAAGCGCCCCGCCAGTTTGACATCACGCAAACCAGCGGCAATTTGTGACGCGCTCGTC
Source organism: uncultured Methylophilaceae bacterium (assembly GCA_966238525.1). GTDB lineage: Bacteria > Pseudomonadota > Gammaproteobacteria > Burkholderiales > Methylophilaceae > CBILOJ01. The sequence goes on from CBILOJ010000044.1 coordinate 7,406, forward strand.
GGCAAACGGCTTTGCATGGATTCGACGGCTGCCAGCACACAGGCTGCATTGTGGCGCTGGAAATTGCCTTGCAGCGCCGGCAGGGGCAAGCCTTCAATGGTCTGCCTGACACCATGATAGGTCCAGGTCTCACCCTGCGCTTCGTAACGAAAATCCTCGCCGTCCCGTAGCAGTATGGCGCCGATGTGTCGCGCATGGCCCAGCAGCGAAGCCGGCGCATCTGCATCTCCGCAAATCGCCGGCACGCCGCTGCGGTAGATGCCGGCCTTTTCGAAACCTATGCTCTCACGGCTATTGCCGAGAAAATCCATATGGTCGAGGTCGATGCTGGTAACGATAGCGCAATCAGGCTCGAACACATTGACTGCATCCAGCCTGCCGCCGAGGCCGACCTCGAGAATCAGTACGTCGAGTTCAGCCTGCATGAAATGCCACATTGCCGCCAGCGTGCCGAATTCGAAATAGGTCAGCGGCACTGCCGGCACTTGACGGCGCGCCGCCTCTACCGCGGCGAAAGCCGTGGCCAGGGCCTCATCTCCCGCCTCATGGCAGCCGACGCGCACCCGCTCGTTGTAACGCAGAAAATGCGGCGAGGTATAGCAACCGACACGGTAACCGGCACCATGATAGATGCGTTCCAGCATGGCGCAGGTCGAGCCCTTGCCGTTGGTGCCGCCGACCGTGACGATGGGAAAGCGTGGTACGAGGTTCAGCCGGCGCTTGACTTCCATGACGCGCTCCAACCCCATGGCGATGGTTTTGGGATGCAGCGCCTCGATATAGGCCAGCCAGCCGGCGAGATCCGATGGCGGGAAATTTGATGCTGACAAGATTTGGGGGTGAATCAGGCGACAGCCGGCATGCGCATCAGTCCTGTGACCAGCGTGGCCAGCCGGTCGCGCATCTCACGGCGGTCGATGATCATGTCGATAGCGCCATGTTCGAGCAGGAATTCGGCGCGCTGAAAACCCTCGGGCAACGTTTCGCGTACGGTCTGCTCGATGACGCGCGGGCCGGCAAAGCCGATCAGCGCCTGCGGCTCGGCCACAATGACATCGCCAAGCATGGCAAAACTCGCCGAAACGCCACCCATGGTGGGATCGGTCAGCACGGAAATATAGGGCAATTTCGCCCGGCCCAATGCGGTCAATGCAGCGCTGGTCTTGGCCATCTGCATCAGCGAGAGCAAGCCCTCCTGCATGCGTGCACCGCCGCTGGCCGAAATACAGATGAACGGCGTACCGTGCTCGATGGCGGCTTGCACGCCGCGCACAAAACGCTCTCCGACCACCGAGCCCATGGAACCGCCCATGAACTTGAATTCGAAAGCTGCGGCTACGACAGGGACGGTCTTGATCGCGCCCTGCATCACTACCAGCGCATCGGTTTCGCCAACCTCGGCCTGGGAAGTCTTGATACGGTCGACATAGCGCTTGCTGTCCTTGAATTTGAGCGCGTCTACCGGCAGTACTTCGGCACCGATCTCGGCCCGTCCGTCGGCGTCCAGCAGTAAATCAAGCCTCGCGCGGGCGGAAATACGATTGTGGTAGCTGCACTTGGGGCAAACCTCGGCATTGTTTTCAAGATCGGTGCGATAAAGCACGGATTCGCAGGAGGGGCACTTGCTCCACAGCCCTTCCGGCACATTCTTCTTGCTCGCGCCCAATGGGCGGTTGATCTTGGGCGGCAACAGTTTTTGCAACCAACTCATGGTGTAACCCCTTCCGAAATCTTGTCTACGGCAAGCCGCAATTCTTGGATAAACGCCGACGCATTGGCGGTCAGATCGGTCTCGGTGGACTGTTCGACAATCTGCACCAAACGGCTACCGACGACAATGGCGTCGGCAAATTCGGCGACCGCCGTGGCCGTGGCTGCATCGCGCACGCCAAAACCTATGCCGATCGGCAGCGAAGTCAGGCTGCGGATTGCGCCGACCCGGTTGCCGACATCGGTAATATCGAGATTTTGCGCACCGGTTACGCCCTTGAGCGATACGTAATAAATGAAGCCGCTGGCCTGGCCGACGATGGTCGATATGCGCGCAGGCTCGGTCGTCGGCGACAACAGAAAGATGGGATCAATGCCACGCGACTGCAGCAGTTCGACGAAATCGACACACTCTTCAGGCGGATAATCCACAGTGAGCACGCCGTCAACACCGGCGGCACTGGCACGATCAGCAAACGCCTCCTGCCCCATGGCTTCGACCGGATTGGCGTAACCCATGAGCACGACCGGTGTAGCTGCATCGCGTTTGCGGAATTCGGCGACCATGTCGAGCACTTTGCCCAGGCCCACATGATGGGCCAGTGCCCGCTCGCTGGCGCGCTGGATCACCGGGCCATCCGCCATCGGATCTGAAAACGGCACGCCAAGTTCGATGATGTCGGCGCCGCTTTCGACCAGCGCATGCATCAGCGCGACCGTATGGCGCGGATGCGGATCGCCGGCGGTAATGTAGGGAATCAGCGCTTTGCGGCGCTGCTGTTTGAGTTGATTGAAAGTGGCGGCTATGCGGGACATGGAAATTTAGAAAGTGATTCCGGAAAGTTGGGCGACGGTATTGATGTCCTTGTCGCCGCGGCCTGAGAGGTTGACCAGCAGTACTTGCTCCGGAGACATGTCCGCTGCCAGCTTCTCGGCATAGGCCAGTGCATGGCTGGATTCCAGTGCCGGAATGATGCCTTCGGTGCGACACAGGCGGTGAAACGCCGCCATGGCTTCGTCGTCGGTGACGGCCACGTACTCGGCGCGCTTGATGTCCTTGAGCCAGGCATGCTCGGGGCCGACACCGGGATAATCCAGGCCGGCCGAGATCGAGTGCGTTTCGATGATTTGGCCGTCTTCGTCCTGCATCAGATAGGTGCGGTTGCCGTGCAGCACGCCTGCCGGGCTGTTAGCGGTCAGCGGTGCGGCATGCTTGCCGGTCTCGAGGCCATGGCCGGCTGCTTCCACACCGATCAGGCGGACGTCAGGCAGGTCGATATAGGGATAGAAGATGCCCATGGCATTGGAGCCGCCGCCGACGCAGGCGATCACTGCGTCCGGCTGGCGTCCCAGCATTTCCTGCATCTGCTGCTTGGCCTCGACGCCGATAACCGCCTGGAAATCGCGCACCATCATCGGATACGGATGCGGCCCGGCCACGGTGCCTATGATGTAAAAGGTATTGTTGACGTTGGTCACCCAGTCGCGCATGGCTTCATTGAGCGCATCCTTGAGCGTTTTCGAACCGCTTTCGACCGGCACCACACTGGCACCGAGCAGCTTCATGCGATAAACATTGGGCGCCTGGCGCTTGACGTCCTCGGCACCCATGTAGACCACGCATTCGAGACCCAGGCGCGCAGCAATCGTCGCCGTCGCCACGCCATGCTGGCCGGCGCCGGTTTCGGCAATGACGCGCGGCTTGCCCATGCGTTTGGCCAGCAAGGCCTGGCCGATGGTGTTGTTGACCTTGTGCGCACCGGTATGATTGAGATCCTCGCGCTTGAGGTAGATGCGTGCGCCGCCGATGGTTTCAGACCAGCGCTTGGCGTAGTAAATCGGGCTTGGGCGGCCGACAAAATGCTTGAGGTCGTAAGCGAATTCAGCGAGGAACTCGGGATCGTGCCGATAGCGCTCGTACATCACGCGCAGTTCCTCGAGCGCCTCGATCAGCGTTTCCGCAACAAAAATGCCGCCGTAGGGGCCAAAATGGCCGCGTGCATCCGGCATATCATAAACTTGCATCACTTACTCCTCGCATGAATGCGGCTATTTTCTGCGCATCCTTGATTCC
>CBILOJ010000045.1:0-11123 GCA_966238525.1 uncultured Methylophilaceae bacterium
GCCGGCCAGGTCGGCTGATGTTCGTCAGCGGTATCGGCACGGCCAACCCGCCCAGACGCTACACCAAGGCCGAGTGCTGGCAGGCGTTCACCGGTTCCGGCAGCTACGGCCAGCTCAATCCGCGCGCGCGACGTGTTCTTGAGGCCGTGCTGCACCAGGACAATGGCATCCATACGCGCCACCTCGCGCTCGAGCCGCTGGCCCAAGCTTTCGAAATTGACCCCGATACGCTGCATCGGCGTTTTCTCGCCCATGCGCCGGTGCTCGCCAGCGAAGCCGCGCAGCGCGCTCTGGCTGATGCCGGACTGGCGCCGGACGATATCGATGCTGTCGTCGTCAGCACCTGCACCGGCTATCTGTGCCCGGGACTCAGCGGTTATGTGGTGGAAGCGCTCGGTCTGCGGCCCGACGTCAAGGCTTACGATCTTGTCGGCCAGGGCTGCGCCGCCGCACTTCCCAACTGGCAGCTGTGCGATGGCCTGCTAGGCGCCGGCCGTTGCCGTCACACGCTTTCTGTCTGCGTTGAAGTCTGCAGTGCCGCCATGTATTTGGACAACGACCCCGGCGTCATCATCAGCGCCTGCCTGTTCGGCGACGGTGCCGGCGCTGCCGTATTGTCGGCGGCACCGCCTGCCGATAAGCGCCGCATCGAATGGATGGACAGCGCCTCCCTCATCGACACTGGGCAACGCGACGCGCTGTGCTTCGAACAGCGCCACGGCATGCTGCGCAACATCCTGACGCAGCGCGTGCCCAGGCTCGCTGCCGACTATGCACGACGCGTACTCGACGCTGTGTTGCAGCGTAGCGAGCTGACACCCGGGGACATCAATGCCTGGATCATGCATGCCGGCGGCCGCGACGTGCTGCGCGCACTCGAAAGCACGCTGGATATCGGGCAGCACGAACTGCGCTACAGCGCCGCCATGCTGCACGACTACGGCAACCTCAGCAGCGCTTTCGTCTTTTTTGTGCTGCAGGCGGCACTGGCCGATGCTGCGCCGGGCGGCTGGTGGTGGATGTCGTCGTTCGGTGCCGGCTTCAGTTGCCATGGCGCCTTGCTCAAGGTGGACTGAAGATGCTGCTCGCCGCATCCACAGGAACACGGCCATGAGATGGCTGCAGCCGCTACCGCGCCGCGTCGGTAGCGAAACGCTGGATCATCTCGATGAAACCGATCCGCGCGCGATCCGCTCGCGCCGCGACCTGCAACGGGTGCATCGTGTCATGCGCACGCGCACCATCCTGCTGCGCGCCTTGCGCCAGGCGTTGGCGTTGGCCGCCATCGCGCCTGGCCGGGCAAAGCCGCTGCGTCTCATCGAACTCGGCGCCGGCGACGCTACCCTGATGCTGGGCGTGGCGCGCACGCTGGCACGGCAGTGGCCGCACGTGCAACTGACCGTGCTCGATCGCCAGAATGTCGTCAGCTCATCAACGCTGGCAGCCTACCGCGCGCTGGGCTGGCAAGTCGAGGTCGTGGTTGCCGACGTCAAGGATTGGGCGGCAATGCACGACGACGCGCGCTGGGACCTGGCGCTGGCCAACCTCTTTCTCCATCATTTCGACGATGCGGCATTGGCCGGCCTGCTTGCCACCGTTGCAGCGAAATCGCGCGCCTTCGTTGCCTGCGAGCCGCGGCGCTCACGCTTTGCGCTCGCCGGCAGCCATTTGATCGGCGCTCTGGGCGCCAACGCGGTGACGCGCGAAGATGCCGTGCTCAGCGTACACGCAGGATTCCGCGGCCAAGAACTGTCGACGCTATGGCAGCAGGCCGGTGCCTGGCAGCTCATGGAATATTCGGCGGCACCCTTCAGCCACTGCCTAGTCGCGGCCGGCCTGGGGTCTACGGCGTGAAAACGCGCTATGACGCCGTCATCATCGGCGCCGGACCAGCCGGCTCGACCGCGGCGATACTGCTGGCGCAGGCCGGCTGGTCTGTAGCCATCGTCGAAAAACAGGCCTTTCCGCGGCGCAAGGTCTGCGGCGAATGCATAGCCGCACCCAACCTGCAGTTGCTCGATGCGCTCGGTCTCGATGGCACCTTCCACGCGCTGGCCGGCGCACCGCTGCGGCGGGTGGCGCTGTTCGCCGGCCGCCACCAGTTCTATGCCGAGCTGCCGGCATTCGCCGCCGGGCCCCACCGCTGGGGCAAGCCACTCGGGCGCGAATATCTGGATACGCTGTTGCTGCAACGGGCAGCGGATGCCGGCGCCACGGTATTGCAGCCGTGGACGGTACGCAGTGTCGACGGCGCGCCGGGGGATTTCCGCTGTACCGCGACTGCGGCGGGAACGAATGCCACATTGGCAGCGCCGGTCGTCATCGCCGCCCACGGCTCGTGGGAGTCGCCGCCTTACCCTCAACCGCAACCGGCCAGAAAGCCGAGCGACCTGTTCGGCTTCAAGGCCAATTACCGCAATAGCGCGCTCGCCCCGGGCACCTTGCCGGTGCTGGCCTTGCCCGGGGCCTATGGCGGCATCGTTGTCGGCGATCACGATACGCTGACGCTGGCCTGCTGCATCCGGCGCGACGTGCTGGCGGCAAGCCGCCGGCATTATGGCGCGCATACCGCGGCGCAGGCGGTGGAAACTTACCTGACGGAACACTGCAGCGGTGTCGCCGATGTACTCAAAGGCGCAGAACGGCAAGGTGCCTGGCTCAGCGCCGGGCCGCTACGCCCGGGCATACGCCTTGATGCTGATGACAGCCGTCGCCCCTTCGCCATTGGCAACGCGGCCGGCGAAGCGCATCCGATTATCGGCGAAGGCATCAGCATGGCCATGCAATCGGCCTGGCTGCTGTGCCGGCAACTGACGGCCCGCACCGGCGATGCCGATACGCCCGCCTATTACCGTGAACTGCGGCGCGCGTACACCAGCGCCTGGCGACAGCATTTCGTTCCGCGCATGCGACTTGCGGCCGCGTTCGCCCACGTTGCCATGCGACCGGCCATGACAACGCTGGCTTGCGCCATGCTGCAGCGCTGGCCGTCGTTATTGACGCATGGCGCGCGCTACAGCGGCAAGATCAGATCGGCACTGCAGTTGGAACTCAGTGATAGCGGCGTGCGGCATTAAAGGACGGGCAAAGCGGTGGAAGAGAATTGCGGAGCCTGGCAGCACCGGCGCTGCCTCAGACCAAGCATGCATGCTGCAGGCGGCAGATACGGTAAGGCAGAAGCGCTATGTTTTTGTGCCCGCTACCAGAGCAATGGCGGATTATTGACAGGCTCGCCTTCGGCAAGGCGGCGCTGCGATACGGCGGATTTGGCCGTCATCATGGCGAGAAACAGCAATCTTGCCTGTTCGCAACAGGCCTGGAAGCGTTCTTCCTGCTCGAGCTCGATGGCGGCGGCACGCGTCTTGCCATAAAGGAATTCGGCGCCGGCTTCTATCATGCCCTCGCTCGGCACCTCGATGGCGCAATCCTCGCCCGGCACATGTTCGCTGCGCTCATGCGTGGGCAGGTGCTGCGTATGCGGCTGCCGACTTACTGGCATGCCGGCACTCGCGTGGAATGCTGTATGAGAATCACATCGTCTTGGGTATGCATGCAACGCGTCTTCCGCCGAGATTAATCTTGATCAGCGTCAAGCGCCGATCCCGTTACCGTCATCATCGACCCAGGCGCTGTTCCAGGCCGTGCGTTAGCCCACTTAAAGCGCTGCAATCGGTTCGCTAGCCGATATCCTCGCCGAGAAAACCGCCGCTCTGGTGCGCCCATAACCGGGCATAAAGCCCGCCGCGCGCGAGCAGACTTTTGTGATCGCCCTCTTCGACCACGCGGCCCTCGTCGAGCACGATGAGCCGGTCCATGGCGGCAATGGTGGAAAGACGGTGCGCGATCGCGACCACGGTCTTGCCTTCCATCAGGCGGTAGAGACTGGACTGGATGGCGGCCTCGATTTCGGAATCAAGCGCGCTGGTCGCCTCGTCCAGCAGCAGGATGGGCGCATCCTTGAGCATGACGCGCGCGATAGCGATGCGCTGGCGTTGGCCGCCAGAGAGCTTGACGCCGCGTTCGCCGACATGGGCGTCATAGCCGCTACGGCCCACGGGATCGCTCAAGGTCAGAATAAAGTCATGCGCTTCGGCACGCTTGGCGGCGGCGATCATGTCTTCCTCGCTGGCATCGGGACGTCCGTAAAGGATGTTCTCGCGCACCGAGCGGTGCAGCAGCGAAGTGTCCTGCGTCACCATGCCGATATGCGCGCGCAAGCTGTTTTGCGTGACCTCGGCGATGTTCTGGCCATCGATGAGTACGCGCCCGCGCTCGATGTCGTAAAAACGCAGCAGCAGGTTGACGATGGTCGATTTTCCCGCGCCCGAGCGGCCGACGAGGCCGATTTTCTCACCGGCGCAGATGCGTAGCGACAAGTCGCGGATGACCTCGCGCTGCTGGCCATAGGAGAAATCGACATGTTCGAACACGATCTCGCCGCGATCAACCTGCAACGCAGCGGCGCCGGGCACATCATTGACGGCGCGCGTGCGCGACAGCATGTTGATGCCGTCCTGCACGGTGCCGACCTGCTCGAACAGCGAAGTCATTTCCCACATGATCCAGTGCGAGATGCCGTTGAGGCGCAAGGCCATGGCCGTTACCGCCGCCATCGCGCCGACGCTGACCTCGCCCTGCGTCCATAGCCACAAGGTCACGCCGGCGGTGCTGATGATGAGCAGCATATTAAGCACATGGTTGGTGACCTCGACGCCGCTGACCAGACGCATCTGGCCATGCACGGCGCCTAGGAACTCCTGCATGGCGGTACGCGCGTAACCGGCCTCGCGTCCCGCATGCGAAAACAGCTTGACCGTGGCGATGTTGGTATAGGCGTCGGTAATGCGGCCCGTCATCAGCGAACGCGCGTCGGCCTGGCGTTGCGATACCCGGCTCAGGCGCGGCACGAAATAGGACAGGGAGGCGATATACAGCGCCAGCCAGCTGATGAACGGCAGCAGTATCCACGGATGGAAAGTGCCGACCACTGCCACCAGCGTGACGAAATAGATGACGACGAAAACCAGGATATCGCCGACGATGAACCACATCTCGCGCACGGCCAGCGCCGTCTGCATGACCTTGGCCGAGACGCGACCGGCGAACTCGTCCTGATAAAAGCTCATGCTCTGGCTCAGCATGAGGCGATGGAAATTCCAGCGTAGACGCATGGGAAAGTTGCCGGCCAGCGACTGGTGCTTGACCAGGGTCTGCAGTGCGATCAGCAGCGGGCTCGCCAGGATGACGGCCGCCAGCAGCAGCAGATTGCTGCGTTCCTGTGTCCACAACAGCGCCGGCGGCACATGGCTCAGCCAGTCGACGATGCGGCCCATGACGGCGAACAGCAAAGCCTCGAACGCGCCGATGAGCGCGGTCAGCAAGGTCATGGCCAGCAGGTGGCGGCGCAGGCCATAGGTACACGCCCAGACGAAAGCCAGAAAACGCGCCGGCGGCGGCTTGACCGCGGTTTCGGGATAAGGGTAGAGCAGCTTCTCGAACCAGCCCAGCATGAAGATCTTCCTGTTAATGTTACGTTGCCGCCCTGGCAAGCACTCGCCGCCGCGGGGAAAATCGCTGTGCGATCTTATTAGCCGCAGCGTAAATTCATCCTAAATACTACAAAAAAACCCAAAATTCAGCCCAATCTGGACAGAAATTCCCAAATCGCGCTATTTTTATCAGACTGAATAGCCAGATGAAATTAATTCCGGTAAGATAAATCGGCAATGTGGCAGGGCCTGTGCCTGGCTCTGATGTATTAGGCGCGGTCCGCATCGTGCTTTCGAACCGGAAGCAATTGCCATTTCGTTTTCCATACTACAGGAGACCCACATGAAATTATTGACTCGTTCGTTGATTGCCCTTTTCGCTGCTTCAATGCTGTTGAGCGCTTGCAGCAAGACCGATGAATCGGCGGATGCTGCCGCAGACACCGCAGTTACGCCAGACGCTGCCCCTGCAGCTGAACCAAGCACCGAAGCTGCGCCTGATGCAGCCGCACCGGCTGAAGAACCGGCTTCCGAAGAGCCAGGCGGTTGGGTACCTCCTCCAGCTGAAGGCAGCTAAGCAGTCGATAAAAGGCGCCGATGACGGTTTCGACCGCCTGGCGCCCGGGGTTTACCTCATCAGGGGGCTGGCCAATGGCCGGCCCCTTGTCTTTTGGCGGTTCTGCCTGACCACTGGCAGCCGTTGTCATACGCGCGTAAAAATCCTTGGTTAAGCTGCTTTTCGCAAGCGCCTTCCGACATTCAAGCGCATCCGTTGAATTCTGGCATGGCGCATGCATATAGCTTTAGTACCTATTCACCCGCTTTTGGAAATTTATGCTGCTTATATTTCTGCTTTTATTGCTGGCGTCGCTGCCACTGGTATTCACCTCGGCTTTTCCGCATCTGATGCTGGTCAGTATTTACGCCGGTCTCGCCCACGTCCTTGCACTGCTTTGGGTCACGCTGCTGCTGATTGTAGCGGCGCGCCGCCAACGCATTGCCGACTGGCGTCAGGCCCGCGCCCGGCCTCGGACCTGCAGCTGATCGGTATTACCAGTCGTAGCCCAGGCTGAAGATCAGCGCCAGGTCGGTACTTTCGCGTCCCGGCGACGGTTCCTTCGCCCAGTCGACATTAAGCTGCGTCGTGGCGTTGATGGCCTCCGCAATCGGTACGCGCAAACCGGTCTTGGAAAAGAACAAGGTATTCTTGCCGTTCAGGAAGCCGAACAGGAATTCGTGCTGGTGAAAAATCTGGGTGCCGCCGCCAAAAATCTTCTGATCATATTTGACCGCCCAGCGTCCGCCCGGATAGCTTTCGTCCTCATCCAGATAATAATCCGCCGTGATGTAGTTAAGACCGCCTTCCAGCGACAGGTTGAGATCGGGCCGCTCGAATATCTGGTAACCGCTACCGACACCAGTGCTGGTGCGTAAGCGGATATCGCGGAATCTGTCGTTTTCCCCGGCGGCGTTGACATAGGCGTACCAGCGCCGGCTCAGGAAATAATCGTACTTGCCGTTGACGCGGCTGTTGAATACGGTATCGAAACCCTCGCTCTCGCCGCGATTGACGATGCCGCCGACAGTCAGACGGTCGCGCTTGCGCCGGGCGACGGATTCGGCATCGAAATGCAGCAGACCGGTATCGGAATTGCCCTGGGTAAATGTGCCGCCGAGGTTGATGTTACCGGTCCAGGTGATGCCGACGCCGGAGACTTCCGCACTGGGATTGATGTATAGCAGATCGGCGAGTTTGATGCGGGCGAGCTCCTTGCCCTGTTCCGATTGGATGATGGCCAAGCCCTTGCCGGTAGGCACGATCCGCCCCTTCATGCTACGCTCGTCGGTGAGCACGATGCGCACGGCCTCTTCAGAATCCACGCTGACAATCTGGGTCCAGGCAATCTCAAGCTCGCCGGCATAGTCGGTTTTGAAAACGACCTTGTCGGTTTCCTTCTTGACGACCTCACCGGTGATGATGTCCCCATTTTTGAGCCTGAGCTGATCCGCATATGCCATGCTGGATAGCAGCAGGCTGAACAGCAAGAAGATGAGGGCCGAACAACGCGACATGGTATTTCTCCCGACGATGGCGGCGGGGTCGGCGTGCAAAACATCGGCCCGGCCATAGCCCGGCAGCGGCGGGCAACTGATTTTGGATCTCACTGCGGCTGAATGAATCATGTCATCGGCAATTTACGGTGACGGCAGGATTCATTCTGTGTGCGATAGCTCGTTGCAAACGCGCCATGCATGGTACTGCACTGATGGCGCAGCCAGGCCAAGGGCCGCAGCTGCGCGAATATGGTGGGTCGTGCGGGGATCGAACCCACGACAAACGGATTAAAAGTCCGCTGCTCTACCAGCTGAGCTAACGACCCGGGGAACTACCGAGACAGCCTGAAACGGCAAGGCTGGCGAAGGGCGCAATTATCCAGAAAAGGCGCACCCCCGTCAATGCAGGTTTGCTATCTGAGGCCGGGCAATCGGCCCTGCATGGCGCGCATGAGCTTGCCCATGCCACCCTTGGAAAACATTTTCATCATCTTCTGCGCTTCTTCGAACTGGTTGAGCAGACGATTGACTTCCTGCACCTGCACCCCGGCACCGGTAGCGATGCGGCGCTTGCGCGTGGCCTTGATGATGTCGGGTTTGCGGCGCTCCAACGGGGTCATCGAATTGATGATGCCTTCGATGCGGCGCATGGCCTTGTCGCCCGCTTCGCCGCCCATCTGGCCGGCCATGCCCGCCACCTGTGCCGGCATCTTGTCCATGAGCGCCGCCATGCCGCCCATCTTGCGCATCTGCAGCATTTGCGCCTTGAAGTCGTCGAGGTCGAAGCTCTTGCCCGACTTGAGCTTGTCGGTGAGTTTCTTCGCCTCGTCGATGTCAACGTTCTTCTGTGCCTGCTCGATCAGCGACAGCACGTCGCCCATGCCGAGCACGCGCGAAGCCATGCGCTCGGGGTGGAACGGTTCCAGGCCGTCGATCTTCTCGCTGACGCCGATGTACTTGATCGGCTTGCCGGTCACGTGACGCACCGACAGGGCCGCGCCACCGCGCGCGTCGCCATCGAGCTTGGTCAGCACCACGCCGGTCAGCGGCAGGGTCTCGCCGAAGGCGCGCGCCGTATTGACCGCATCCTGGCCCTGCATGGCATCGACCACGAACAGCGTTTCGATCGGCTTGAGCAAGTCGTGCAAGTGCTTGATCTCGGCCATCATCGCTTCGTCGATGCCGAGACGGCCGGCGGTGTCGAAGATCACCACATCGTAGAAATGACGGCGCGCATGATCCAGCGTCTGCCGTGCGATGTCCTCGGGCTTCTGGGCTGCATTGGAATCGAAACTGTCGACGTCTATGCTGCGTGCCAGCGTCTGCAACTGCTCGATGGCGGCGGGCCGGTAGACGTCGGCGCTTGCCAGCAGCACCTTCTTTTTCTGTTCCTTGAGCAGACGCGCGAGCTTGGCCGAGGTCGTGGTCTTGCCCGAGCCCTGCAGGCCGGCCATGAGGATGATTGCGGGCGGCGCCACGGCGAGATCGAGCCCGGCATTCTGCGTGCCCATGAGTTCAACCAGCGCGTCATGCACAACCTGGATCACGGCCTGGCCCGGCGTCAGGCTCTGCAGCACTTCACGTCCCTGCGCACGCGCCTTGACCTGCGCGATGAAGTCCTTGACCACGGGCAGCGCGACGTCGGCCTCGAGCAAGGCCATGCGCACTTCACGCATGGCGTCGGCGATGTTTTCCTCGGTCAGGCGGGCCTGGCCCCGCAGGGTTTTGACGACGTGCTGTAAACGACCGCTTAGATTTTCGAGCATATGGATATCCGATGCATGAGGCGCGCTATGCGCGGATTTGCCTCATGTTATAGTGTGGCCTAAGTTGATTGCGACATTTTAACCCGATTCTTTTCGAGCCATGCTTGCGTTTGCCCCCTATCTCATCACCGCCTTGATTTACATCCTGGTCGCCGCGGATTTCTGGCGCAGCGCGGGCAAACCGCCATCGGGCCAGAGTCTGCGCTGGCACGCGGTAATGATCGCCGTCGGTCTCGCACTGCATGGCTGGCTACTCTATGACGCGCTGTTCGCAAGCGGCTTCAACCTGAATCTCGCCAACGCGCTGTCGGCCATACTGTGGTTGACCGTGCTGATCTACTGGCTGGCCGATTTCAGGCACCACCTCTACAGCCTGCAGGCCTTCGTCCTGCCGCCGGCGGCGTTTTTCGTACTGCTGCAAAAACTGCTGCCGGAATCGCACGTCTTGCCGTACGCCGACCAACCGCTGTTCATGGCGCATCTCGTCATCGCCCTGCTGGCCTACAGCCTGTTCACCTTCGCCGCGCTGCATGCGCTACTCATGGCCGCAGCCGAACGCAACCTGCACCAGAAGCCCAGCCTGATCAAACTGCCGCATTTCCCGCCGCTGATGACCATGGAACACCTGCTGTTCCGCGTCATTACCGTGGGTTTCATACTACTGACGCTGACCGTGGCGAGCGGCATCCTGTTCTCCGAGCAGCTATTCCACCAGCCGCTACGGCTGACCCACAAGAACGTATTCGCCATCCTGTCGTGGCTCACCTTCGGCAGCCTGCTGGTCGGGCGCTATGTCTATGGCTGGCGCGGCCGTATCGCCATCCGCTGGACCTTGAGCGGCTTCATCATCCTGCTGCTGGCCTATATCGGCAGCAAGTTCGTGCTGGAAATCCTGCTGCACCGCTAGGCTCCAGGCCGCGCAACAACATTCAGAACTCAGCGCAGGCTGATGATGGGCCAGCGCTGTGCCGTAGCGTAATCAAGCAGGACCGGATCAGGATCGACTGCCACCGGATGATCGACCAACTGCAACAGCGGTAGATCGTTACGCGAATCGCTGTAGAAGGTCGATTCGCAATCGGCCAGCGTCTTGCCGCGTTCGGCCAGCCACTGCTCCAATCGCGTGATCTTGCCCTGCTGGAAGCTGGGTACGCCGCTGGCGCGACCGGTAAACGCTCCGTCCACTTCTTCCGGCGTGGTGCCGATCAGGTGCTCGATGCCGAACGCTTGCGCAATGGGCGTGGTGACAAAGCTATTGGTGGCGGTGATGATCATGAGCAGGTCGCCCTGCGCGCGATGCTTTTCGACCAGCGCCACCGCCTTTTCCGTCATCATCGGCCGGATCTTGTTTTCCATGTAAACCGCATGCCAGGCGTCGAGCTGTGCACGCGGATACTGCGAGAGCGGCTGGAGCTGGAAGGCGAGGAAGGCATCGATATCGAGCGTGCCGCGCTTGTAGTCCTCATAGAACTCGAGGTTGCGCGCTTCGTGCGTTTCGCGCGTAAGCACGCCCTGCTCGATGAGGAACTGCCCCCATTGAAAATCGCTGTCGCCTGCCAGCAGCGTGTTGTCCAGGTCAAATAAAGTCAGTCGCAAGAAATTCTCCAGATAGCAAAATTCATGTACGCCGTTCGAACGGCAGGACCAGCAGCACGCCGACGATAATGATCGCCAACGCTATGTATTCGGCACGGTCGATGTGCTCGCCTGCCAATGCCGCACCAAGCAGCATGGCAACCAGCGGATTGACAAAAGCGTAGCTCGTCGCCAGCGCCGGACGCACATGCTGCAGCAAAAACAGATAAGCGCTGTA
>CBILOJ010000046.1:0-11123 GCA_966238525.1 uncultured Methylophilaceae bacterium
TGCAATGGGCGGCCACCGGTGAGGGCGTGCTGGCGAACAGCCTGCGCAAATCGCATGGGGACTCGCCATTGCCGTTGCGGCAAGAGTTTCTATATCAGCCTTATCGCATCACTGACGGCGAACACGATATCGTTTGTTTTTTTCGCGATGACCAGCTCTCGGACAAGATCGGCTTCGAATATTCCAAGTTCCACGCCAGCGATGCGGTTGCCGATTTCATCGGCGCCCTGGAGCAAATCTATGACGGTAACGCCGGGCCGCATCCTGCCGTGGTCAGCGTCATTCTCGATGGCGAAAATGCCTGGGAGTACTACCCTTACAATGGTTATTACTTTCTGGCCGAACTCTATGCAACGCTTGCAGCACATCCGCATATCGAAATGAAGACCTGCAGCGACATCGTACAGTTGGCAAAGCAGGGCGGCGTCAACCTGCCAACCCTGCCGACCGTCGCTGCCGGCAGTTGGGTCTACGGCAGCTTCAGCACCTGGATCGGCTCGCCCGAAAAAAACCTGGGATGGGACCTGTTATGCGAAGCCAAGCAAACCTACGATCGTGTTATGCAGACTGAGACACTCGACGAGCACTTACGGCTGGCTTGCGAGCGGCAACTGGCTGTCTGCGAGGGTTCGGACTGGTTCTGGTGGTTCGGCGACTACAACTCGGCCATCAGTGTAGACAGCTTCGATCGCTTGTACCGGCGCAACCTGACCAATCTGTACAAGCTGCTGCGGCAGCCCGTGCCCGACAATCTCAGTCAGCCGATCAGCTTGGGCGCCGGTGAGCCCGACGTTGGCGGCACCATGCGACGCGGACAGGAAGCATGAAATCCTCTTAACACCAATGCCCGGAGCGGAACTTGGCTAAAACTGTTGCTTTATTGTTCGGCGTGCATGCCCATCAGCCGGTAGGAAATTTCGAGCACGTGCTCGACGATGCGCATCAGCGCTGTTACGGGCCTTTCCTCCGGGTGTTGCATCAATATCCAGATTTTCATTTCGCCATCCATTTCAGCGGCTGGTTGCTCGAATACATGATGCGGCATTACGCCGACGATATGGCCTTGCTGCAGGAAATGGTCTTGCGCGGTCAGGCCGAGGTCTGCGGCGCCGGCTTTACCGAACCGGTGCTGGCGGCCATTCCGGTACGCGATCGCCTCGGCCAGATCACGCAGTTATCGGAATACTTGCAGCGCGAATTCGGGCAGAAGCCGCAGGGTGCCTGGCTTACCGAGCGAGTGTGGGAATCGTCGGTGGTGCCGGCGCTTGCCGATACCGGCATTCGCTACGTCATGGTCGACGATTACCACTTCCTGTGTACCGGACTGCAGAACCAGCAGCTGAACGGTTATTTTTCTACGGAAGAAGACGGCCGCAGGGTGGATTTGTATCCGATTTCCGAGGCGCTGCGCTACCGCGTGCCGTTCTCGCCCGCGCACGAAGTCGTCGGCTTTCTCGAAAGCCTGGCCGATGACAGCGGACAGGCCGCAGCCGTCTATTTCGACGATATCGAGAAATTCGGCATCTGGCCCGAAACTTACGAATGGGTCTATGAGCGCGGCTGGCTGCGCGATTTCATCGAAGGCGTGCTCGCATCGGACATCATAAAGCCGATGCGCTACTGCGATTATCATGCCGTGGCCAAGACACGCGGCATCGTCTATCTACCCACGGCTTCCTACATCGAAATGAATGAATGGACGCTGCCGGTACCCGCCGCCCATCATTACGCCGATCTCGTCGCCCAGGAAAAGCACAATCACCGCTTCGACGTAACCAAGCCTTATATCCGCGGCGGCATCTGGCGCAACTTCTTCATGCGTTATCCGGAATCGAACTGGATGCACAAGCGCATGCTCGAGCTTTCGGCGCGCTATCACGCCTTGCCCGACAGCGACAAAACGTCCGATATGCTGCGCGCGCTCTACGAAGCCCAGGCGAACGACGCCTATTGGCATGGCATGTTTGGCGGCCTTTACCTGCCGCATCTGCGCCGTGCCGTCTATAACGCTCTGCTGCGGCTGGAGGCGGCCATCGACGCCCTCCTGCCGCGGCCGGCCGCGCACGTCAGCGATATCGACCTCGACGGCTGCGACGAAGCTTTTTTGCAGAATGGTGTGCTGCAGGCGGTGGTACGGCTTGACGGCAGCGCGTCGATTTGTGAGTTCGACACTTACGTGCTTGCACATAATTTCGGCGATACATTGACGCGGCAGGAGGAACATTACCACCGCAAGGTGGAGGTGGAAGCAGGCTCCGAGCAAGACCATGGCAGTGGTGGCATCGCCAATCCGCACGAGAAAATCTGCTGCAAGCACGAAATCGCCACGGCAGACCTCGTCTTGGATGCTTACCGTAAAACCTTGCTACGCGACTTCTGGCTCGATAGCGCCGGCATCCAGCTTTTGTCCGCCTACACGCATGCCGGCACCGACGGGACTCAGTTGCGCTTCCGTGCCGAAACGCAGCAGGGCAGGATCGGCAAGACCATCGCCTTGCAGGAGAACCGGCTGCTTGTGCGTTATGCCTTCGACGATATGTTGCAAGGCGAATTCCGTATCGAAATCAATCTCGCCATGCCAAGCTGCGACGGGCCCGCCGGCCGTTTCCGCTGCGGTAACGAGATCGTGGGTGGTTTCGGCCAGGCCCTGAGCATCAGCAGCCTCAAGCAGCTGACGCTGGAGGATGAAGTGCTGGGCGGTGCTTTGCATGTCTCCAGCAGCGTCGGCTGCATGTTCAGCAGCCGTCCGCATTTCAGCGTTTCCCAGTCCGAAGCCGGTTTCGAGAAAATCATGCAGGCGGTCACACTCGAAATGCAGTGGCCGGTTTCCATGCTCAGTGCCGGGCTGGAAATCAGCCTGGAGGTCGTCTGATGGCAACTTATCTAACGCCGGCGCGGCGGTCTTAAATCATGCAGCTGATCGGTATCGATATCGGCGGCACCAATCTGCGCGTGGGCGTGGTCGAGGATGGCAGGATCATTCACGAACAGCGTAGCCATGCCGATTTCAGCGGCATCTGCCGCACGCATGAGCCCACAGCGGCCTGGCAAACCATTATTGAAACATTAGCTGCGGCGCTACGTCCCGTGCTCGACTTGTATCCGCAAGCCGCGTCGATCGGCATCGGCTTTCCGGGATTCATCGATCCCGCCAGCGGCATTATTGCGCAATCGCCAAACTTGCCCGGACTGCGCGATGTCGACTTGGCCCGCAATCTGGCCCAGGCTCTTGGCCGGTCGGTCATCGTGGAAAACGATGCGCTGGCCGCCGCCTATGGTGAATTCAGGCTGGCAGCGCCGCCTAGCGGCAATCTGATCTATATCGGGTTGGGCACCGGCGTCGGCGGCGGACTGATCCTGGCGAGACGCCCTTATGCCGGGCAGCACGGCGTGGCCATGGAGATCGGGCACCTCATCGTGCAAATGGATGGACGTCCGTGCGGCTGCGGCAACCGCGGCTGCCTCGAACAATATGCCTCGGCGTCGGGCGTCAGCCTGAGCTATCGGGAGCACACTGAGCGCGACCTCGATGCCGAGGCGATTGCCGGTCTGGCGAAGAGTGGCGACGCCGACGCCTTGCAAGCTTATGCCGCGGCCGGCGCCAGTCTGGGCCAGGCGGTGGCGCATCTTGCCAAGACGCTGGATGTCGGCGACATCATCATCGGCGGCGGCATGAGCGCAGCCTGGCCCTTGATGCAAACCGCTTTCGACCAGCGCCTGCAGCGCGATCTGATCCCGGTATTACGCGGCCGGCTGGCCGTGCGCATTTCCGCGAGCGGCGATCAGGCCGGCATTATCGGCGCCGCCTTGCTAGGCGGCACGCGGTCCGGCATCTGAGCCAGGAGCTGGCAAGCCACGGTGCTCCAATAGGGCAGTGATTGCAGCGCCAGCATACTGACCCAAAGCCGGGCATCCAGATTCTGGAAGCCGCGCATGTAGAACATGGCTGCAGCGCAGAGAATGAGGGCGATCAGCAGCAGGAACTCTTCGCGGATCGGGGTCAGCAAGCTGGGCTTGACGCCGCCCTTACCCTTGGCCGTGGGCTTGAAAACCCCTTCCTTTTGCGTGAGCCCGGCAAGGACGCCGCGCGCGATGGCATGCGACAAACCCAGGCTGGCGAGCGAGGCACCGAAGATATCCAGCCAGCCGCAGTGCATGGTCTTGCGGTAGAGCACAGGGCCCATGGCGGCTTTGATCACGAGGAAACACAGGATCGGCGTCAGCATGATGGACACCGGCAGGCTGAACGATTTGGGGAAGGCCAGCATGGCCAGCGTCCAGCCGATGGAGCCCAGCGTGAAGAACAGCTGCAGCGCATCACCGAGCCAGCCGAACCAGCCGGTCAGGAAGTGGTAACGCTGGCCGAAATTCAGGGTCGACTTGCCGAGGAGCTTGGGCAGGTGATGCTTGAGTATCTGCATGGCGCCGAAGGCCCAGCGGAAACGCTGTGATTTCAGCGCGTTGAAATTGGCCGGCGTTAACCCGCGGCCGAAGGTTTCATCGACATAGCGCAAATCGTAGCCTTGCTCGAGCAGGCGCAGGCCGAGTTCGGTATCTTCGCAGATGCACCATTCCGACCAACCGCCGGCGTCGACCAGCGCATGCCGACGTACCAGCGTCATCGTACCGTGCTGGATCAGAGCATTGCGCTCGTGGCGGTGATGCATGCCGATGCGGAAAAAGCCTTCAAACTCCCAGTTGCTCATGCGGCGGAAGAAATTGTGCTCCCACTCGCGATGGGCCTGCGGCGCTTGTACCACGGCGACTTCGGCATCGCCGAAATGCGGTACCAGCGCTGCCAGCCAGTCTCGCGTGACCACATAGTCGGCATCGACTACGCCGATCACTTCGGCGCGCGCGTCGGTCTGCTGCAATGCGAAGTTGAGCGCACCGGCCTTGAAGCCCGGCCATTTCGGCAGATGGAAGAAGCGGAAATTGTCCGGCAATTTGGCAATATAGGCTTCGACCGGCTTCCACAGCGCCTCATCCTTGGTGTTGTTGTCGATCACCAGCACTTCGAAATTGCGGTAATCGAGCCGCGACAGGCTTTCGATGGTGGCGATGACCATCTCCGGCGGTTCGTTATAACAAGCCAGATGCACGGAGACGAAGATTTCCCGATCGTGGGGCAGCGGATCGGCGCGTTTGAAAGCACGCGTCCAGCGTGCCTTGAACATGACTTCGCTGAATTCCACGCCATAGATCATGAGCACCAGCGAAGTCAGGCCCATACCGACAATGAGACCGGCCAGAACGACGATATCGCGTAGCGTGTAGTAATAGTCGCCGGGCAGGTTCCAGGCCACCACCAGCGTGGTGATACAGGCCTGCAGCAGTATCGCGAGCGAGAAGCGCCCACCCAGACCCCAGTGGCGGAAGCGGCGCGCGATGAACAGGATCGGCAGGAAAGCGATGGCGGAAGCCCAGGTCGCCTTTTCTATCCAGCGCGTATCCTGCGGCACGGCGCCTTTAAGCGAATATTTCTCGTGGCGCTGGGCATCGAACATGCCCCAGTAGGCGCCAGCCCAGCCTTCGACGTCGATCTTCCACGGCTGGTCGAAGGCTTCCATCAGGTAGTAGTCGTAGTTGCCATATGCCGTTTTGGCCAGGAATTCACGCACGAAGCGGGCCTGGTTGACCTGCGAGGCGACGGCCGCCCCAATCGCGGGACCGCGACTCGGCCAGCCGATTTCCATGATGACGATGCGCTTGCGGGGGAAGGTCTCCATGAGCTCCTTATAGCGCTCGAGCGCATAATCGACCGCCTTTTCCACCGGCAGGCCTTCATGGTAGGGCAGCAAGTGCACCGCGATGTAGTCCACATGCTTGACCAGCTCCGGATAGCGCAGCCAGACATGCCAGGGCTCGGCCGTCGACACCGGAACATTGGTCGTATCGCGGACGTAATCGAGATAGACCTCGAGTTCTTCCGGCTCGATATCGCCGCGCAGCAACACTTCGTTGCCGACGATGGTACGTTCGATGTTGGAATAAAACTCAAGCTGGGTCTTGAGTGCCTCGATTTCACGCGAATTGTTGGTGCGGTCGCTGTCTATCCAGGCCCCGGCCGTAACCCGCATGTCGAGATTATCCGCCAGCGCTACCACTTCCGGATTGTCTAGCGCGCTGTAGGTGCGGACGCGATCCGAATAGGTGCTGAGCAGGCGCAGATCGCGGGCAAGTTCGGCCGTGCTCGGGAATTGGTCGCGCAACGGACTCTGATTCTCCTGGAAGCCGCTGTAGGCAAAACCGTTGACAATCGGTGGCGCATCCATGAGCGGCAATGCGCGATTGGCGATCCACCACAGGGCGAAATGGACGGCAACAACGGCGAGCGCAAACAGCAGGGGAGATACAAAACGTCGGATGAATTTCATTGCAACCTGTCTAGAAAACTTTATATCGATTTGCGCAGCGGCCAGCTGGCGTAAGCCAGCAATGCGGACAGCACCGCCCACAGCCAGATGTGCAGATTATCCGGCTCGATCGCTACGCTGACCACAGCAGTCACCACGGCAATGGCGCCCAATACGTAATAGATGCGTGCGTGTCCGCGCGTCGTTACGCCGAGCAGACGGCAGCCCAGCGCCAGCTGGATCGCGGGCAGGGCATACAGCACCAGCGGGAAGTCGCGGTAGCGCCAGTCGACGATGAGATACCAGCTCGCCACCGCCGCGCCCAGCAACAATACGAATATACTGCAATGCAGCAGCTTGTCGGTACGCTGGCTATCGCTACCGCCAGTCAATCGCGGCAGGCAGAGCAGGGCCAGCCAGCCGGCCGCAACGACGGCGGCCAGCGCGCCCCATTCCAGCGGGTTGCGGGCGGCATGCTCCAGGTAATCGACCTGCAGCAACGCGGTACTGCCAGCCAGGGCACCGAGACTGGTCATGGCGATCAGGGCCGGCGGACGCCGTTCACGGCCATGCAGCGCCAATGCCAGCCAGATCAGCATGCCGGCCAGACCCCAATAGATGGGGGACAAGCCATCGCTACGTTCCGCCATGGTGCCGCTGAAATCGAATTTCTCCTGCAGATCGCTGCCGTACAAGCCCCAATAACCGCCGACCGTGCCTTCGAGTACACGCTTCCATGGCTGGTCGATGGCTTCGATGAGGTTGTAGTTCCAGCCTCGGGCTTGCGCCGTTTGCACGAATTCGCGCAGATAACGTGCCTGGTTGAGGTGGCTGGGTTCCGATTCGCCGCGTCGCCGGCCGATGGAAGGCCAGCCGGTTTCGCCGATCAGGATGGGCTTATTGAAGACCGATTGCACACGTTCCATGACGTTTTCGGCATGGGCGATGGCGCGGTCTATCGGCTGCGGGTCATCTTCCCAGTAGGGCAGGATGTGCACGGTGACGAAGTCGACCGAACTCGCCAGTTCCCGATACCTGAGCCAGTATTCCCAGACGTCGGCATAGGTGACCGGCACCGAAGTCTGTGCCTGCGCCCGCTCGATGTAGGCGCGCATGCGCGCCGGCGTCTGCTCCTGGCGCAGCAGGACTTCGTTACCCACCACGAGGCCGGTGACAGTCTCGGGATAGCGATTGGCGAGGCTGATGGCCATCGCCAGTTCTTTATCATTGTCGGCTGCACCCCAACCTATCCAGGCGCCGAGCAGCACCTTGAGCCCGAGCCTGGATGCCGCTTCCGGTACATAATCCAGGCCCTGGCCCACGGAATAGGTGCGCACGCATTGAAAGCGCTGTGCCAGCAACGCCATATCGGCATCGACCTGCGCCTTGTCGACCATGTAATTCTCGATGTAAGGCGACTGGCCGGCGCCGTAATAGGGCGCATAGGAAACGCACTGCAGCTTGCCGTCTGCCGGCAGTTGCGGGCTCGCCAGTTGCACCGGCTGGTTCTGTTGCCAGAACCAAATTCCGAGCAGGACGACTAAGCCAATATTCAGTACACAGTACAGCCATAGCTTGCATTGACGGGATTTGACTGCGGAATCAGGAGTTTGCTGTGACATGGTTGGATGAGGCGCGCTGGAATGAGCGACGACCAGGATTTCCGGCTGGAGTGGAGCCGTAATTTAACAGTCTCTCCGAGAAATCGTCAAACGAATGCACCGCAAGTTGTAACTACTTGTAACGCTATTCGCAAGCAGTGGCTCAGGCATTAGAATGGAACGCTTTGTGTGCTTGGCCACACGAATCCCCGAAGAATAATTAGAGAATATCGCATGAAAAAAACTGCAGTAGCCCTGTTCATACTTGCTTTGGCCGGTACCACGCATGCCGCCACCAAACCGGCTTTCAAGGGCCAGAACTATAGCGGCGTATACGACTGCAAAGGGTCAAACGACAAGGTGGGCGATTATGAAGTGACGGTATCGCTCAAGATCAACCGGGTCAGCAGCTATGCCAAGTTCGGTGCCTACACTTATGAAATGACCACGGTCAATGGCGCCACCTATGTCGGGCAGGCCATCGCCGACGGCAATCTGCTGGCGTTGAGCTTTCCGCTCAAGAGCGGTCTCAATGTCGATCACAGCATCGGCATCGCCAAGATCGTCAAGAACAAGAAAGGTCACTGGAGTTTTCGCAAGAATTATTACGAAGAAGACAATAGCGGCGGCAATTACGGCTCCGAATACTGCGTCCTGAACATCAATAAGGCGCTGGAAGGCACGACTGCCAAGGAAGTTACCAAGGATCAGCCAGCCAAGAAGCCCCAGGCCAAGGATCAATCAAAGGCCCAGCCGGCCAAGGATCAGCCCAAGAAGGGCGATACCGCCCCAAGCAAGCCTTAACCCTGCACGGCGGTGTCGCGTTCGCGATGCCGCTGCAGAGCCCACTGTACATGTTCACGCACCATAGCGTCGCTGTCATTGGCGCGGTGCTGCAGTGCTGCCAGTACCGCCGGCGTGCCTGGCGCGTTGCCCAGTCCCACCGCCAGATTGCGTAGCCATTGGCGATAGCCGATGCGGTAAATCGCACTGCCGGCCATTTTTTCCTGAAATGTCGTTTCATCCCAGCCGAACAGTTCCGCGAGCGTTACATCGTCCAGCCCATGGCGCACACTGAAATCCTTTTCGTGGCTGGTCTGCGCGAATCGATTCCAGGGACAGGTGAGCTGGCAATCGTCGCAGCCGTAGACGCGATTGCCTATGAGCGGTCGCAAAGCTTCGGGAATGCTATCCTTGAGCTCGATCGTCAGATAGGAAATGCAGCGTCGCGCGTCGACTTCATACGGTGCGACGATGGCTTGTGTCGGGCAGATGTCGATGCAGGCGCTGCAGGTGCCGCAATGGTTCTGGCTGCGATTGTCTACCGGCAGCGGCAGATCGGTGTAGATTTCGCCGAGAAAAAACCAGGAGCCGGCATCGCGCGACAGCAGCAGCGTATGCTTGCCGCGCCAGCCCAGACCGGCTTTTTCCGCCAATGCCACCTCAAGCACGGGCGCACTATCGGTAAAAACGCGGTAATTGAACGCCTGCGCGCCGATGTGTTGCGCTATGCGGTCGCATAGCTGCTGCAGACGCCGGCGCAACACCTTGTGATAATCGCGCCCAAGCGCATAACGCGAGATGAAGGCGCGTTCGCCGTCCTGCAAAATCTCATCACTGTCGCGCGCTTGGGGCGGCATATAATCCATGCGCACGGAAATCACGCGCAGCGTTCCCGGCACCAGTTCGGCAGGCCGCGTGCGCTTGTCCCCATGTTTTGCCATATAATCCATGGCACCATGGAAACCTTTCATAATCCATTGCCGGTATTCGTTCTCGGCCGCGGCCAGGTCAGTATCGGCGATGCCGACCTGGCCGAAACCGAGTTCCTTGCCCCAACGCTTGATGTCAGCCGCAAGGGCAAGCCAGTCGTTGGGTTGATCGGGAAGTATTGCGGTTTCACTCATGGGTACTGATTTTACACGCGATTTGGCGGACGAAGCGGCGACGCTGCAGCTGGGAGCGCAGGTCGCCCGCGTGCTGGAGCGTGGGCTGACCATTTTTCTGCACGGCGATCTGGGCGCAGGAAAAACCACGCTGGTGCGTGGCCTGCTGCATGGCCTTGGCCATGAAGGCAAGGTCAAAAGCCCGACCTATACACTGGTTGAACCTTATGTAGTTTCTGGATTAGAATTATATCACTTTGATTTATACAGATTTCTCGACCCGGAGGAATGGCTGGCCAGTGGCTTTCGAGATTATTTCAATGCCCAAACCATCTGTATCGTCGAATGGCCGGAGCAAGCAGCCGGCTATCTCCCCGCTGCCGACATCGACATTCGCTTGCAGCCGCAAGGCACAGGGCGTCATGCTGTCATGAGCGCAGCTACCCCCGCCGGACAATCCTGTCTTCAGCGCCTGGATGCATAGCCGTGATGTCCGTTAGATTCCTAGTTGCGGCCCTGCTGTTGCTTACGACCACTGCGGTAGAGGCGGCGATCACGGTCAGCGCCGCACGTATCTGGCCGGCCGAGGAATACACGCGAATTACGCTGGAGTCTGACAAGCCGCTCGCCCACGAAATGATCATGCTCAGGAATCCGGATCGGCTGGTGCTGGATCTGGAAGACACCGATCTGGGGCAGGCGCTGAAATCGATTTCCGATAATATCCACGCCAGCGATCCCTATATCCAGCAGATCCGCACCGGCTATTTCAAACCCGGCGTGGTGCGCGTCGTGGTCGATCTCAAAACCCAGGTCAAACCGCAGATTTTTGCGCTGGAGCCGATTGGCGAATACAAGCACAGACTCGTGCTCGACATTTATCCGCTACAGGATCCGCTCATGGCCATGCTCAATCAGATGAGCAAGGAGAAGGCGAAAGGCGAGGGCGGAGCGAAAGTGCCGGCGCCGGAATCCAATACTGCCATCCTGCTGGACAACGACAAGCTGCCGCTGCCCGATGAGCCGGGCAAGGATCCGAAGGCGCGCATCATCACCATTGCCATCGATGCCGGACATGGCGGTGAGGATCCGGGCGCGCGCGGCGCCACTGGCTCGCATGAAAAAGACATTACGCTGGCCATCGCCAAGAAGCTCAAGGCTGCAGTCGATGCCGAACCCAATATGCGCGGTGTGCTCACGCGTGATGGCGACTATTTCATTCCATTGCATGGACGCGTGGTCAAAGCTCGCAAACTGCGCGCCGACCTGTTCGTCTCCAT
>CBILOJ010000047.1:0-10965 GCA_966238525.1 uncultured Methylophilaceae bacterium
AATACCGGCCTGTCACGCCGGGGGTCGCGGGTTCGAGTCCCGTCCACTCCGCCAAGAAATGAGGTAGCCCGTTTTACTAGACTTTTTCAAAAGTCATAGGAAACGGGCTTTCTTATTTTCATTTCCATGTTGGCTCAATAGCAGCAGTCCTAGCCTTGCCAAGCGAGTGGCCGATGAGGATTTCAGTCAGCATCGCCAACCTTATTGCTGCGGGTTATCGCCTTGAGTCGCCTGTTATGCCAGACCACATGAGTGTGGTATATTCCCCGTTCACCATAATTTGCGCAGACCCGCCCGGTGTCATGCTGCAATCAATCGCTATCGGAACAGAAGGCAATCGTTATGTTGGACGCAATCCGTGATCACTCCAAAGGCTGGCTCGCAAAGATCATCCTTACTTTAATCGCTGTGGGTTTTTCGCTGTTCGGCCTTGATACCTATCTCAACCAGGCTGGATCGAATGTTGCCGTGGCCGAAGTGGGCGGCGCGAGTATTACGGTGCAGGAATACGGCAATGCGTTGCAGACTCTACGTAGCCAGTTGCAGGCGGAAGGCAAAACCGATGCAGCCATGCTGGATAGCCCCGTAGTGAGGCAAGCGGTGCTGGATCGCTTGATCAACAACCGCCTTCTTGCCGCTGAAGCGCGCGAGGAAAACTTTCGCATCAGCGACGCCGAATTGAGCAAATACATCGTCGCCATGCCCGAGTTTCAGCAGGATGGCAAATTTTCCCAGACGGCTTACGACGACATTCTTGCTCAGAATCGTCTGACGCCGTCGGATTTCGAAAGCAGGATGCGTGGCGAGTTGATGCTGCAACAGGCACGCGAAGGATTCGCCGCACTGGCCTATCAACCTGACTCCATTGCCCGGCAAACCTTGAAAATCCAGCAGCAGAAGCGCGAAGTCAGTGTCGTTGAGATCAGGACAGCCAACTTCCTGTCCGAAGTCAAAGTCGAACCGGCTGAGGTCCAGGCTTATTACGATAAGCACAAGGACAAATTCTATGTGCCCGAGCAGGTCAAGCTTGATTACGTCATGCTGTCGGCTAATTTGCTGATTCCGAAAATGCAGGTCAGCGATGATGAAACCAAGCAGTTCTACCAGGCCAATGCTGAAAAATTCCAGGGCAACGAGCAGCGCCGCGCCAGTCATATCCTGATCAGCTTTGGCGCCAATGCCACGCCGCAGGATAAGGAAGCCGCGCGCAACAAGGCTCAGGAAGTGCTGGCCGAAGTCAGACAGCACCCGGACCAATTCGAGGCATTAGCCAAGAAGTATTCTCAGGATCCCGGTTCGGCCGAGAAGGGCGGTGACCTTGGACAGTTCGGCCGTGGCATGATGGTCAAGCCTTTCGAAGATGCGGTGTTTTCGATGAAGCCGGGCGAAATCAGCGATTTGGTCGAGTCCGAGTTCGGCTATCACATCATCAAATTGACCGAGATCAATGGTGCGGCGCAGAGCTTCGAGAGTGTTGAGCCGCAAATACGCGCTGAACTGATGTACCAGAAGGCGCTGACCAAATTCTCGGAGCAGGCCGAAAATTTCAACAACATGGTGTATGAGCAGTCCGGCAGTTTGCAACCTGCCGCGGATGCTTTTGGCCTTACGGTGCAAACCAGTGGCTGGCTGAGCCGCGAGGAGGGCGCCAAGTTCTTCAAGAGCGACAAGCTTATCAATGCTGCATTCAGCGACGAAGTGCTGAAAGAACGCCGCAACAGTGAAGTGGTGGAGATTTCGCCGAATACGCTGCTTTCGGTACGCGTTGCCGATTACAAGCCTTCCGCGCCACGTACCTTCGATGAGGTCAAGGAAGGGATCGAGAGCTTCCTCAAGCTGGAGAAAGCTTCCAAGCTGGCTGTGAAGAAGGGGGAAACAGTATTGGCGCAATTACGTGCGGGCAAGACTGTAGACGGACTGGAATGGATACCGCCGGTGGTGGTTGATCGCAAAAATGCCCAAGGCTTGACCGATCTTGCCATGGAGCAGGCCTTCCGTATCGATGCCAGCAAGCTGCCGGCCTATTCCGGCGCGGTGGCGGATCAGAACAAGGGTTATCTGCTGGTCAAGCTGATCGACGTGCACAACACCCTTTCCGAGGATGAGGCCGCGCGCAAACAGGCCGAGATCGAATTACATGCTGCACTCGCCTCGGCGTATAGCACGGCATACATCGAATCGCTGAAAAAGAAAACCGATGTCACGGTCAATAAACAGCTGATCAATTCGGGCGATATTCGCTAGCAGGCGCATCAGTCCAGTACGGAGTCATGCAACAAAAAGGCCGCTGTTACAGCGGCCTTTTTGTTTTAAGCGCGTCAGTCGATGGAGCCGGCAGCCGTGATATTCATGCCACCGTCGACATAGGTGATTTCGCCGGTGATGCCCGAGGCCAGGTCGCTACAAAGAAAAGCGGCGGCATTGCCGACTTCCTCGATAGTGACATTGCGCCGTAGCGGTGCGTGTTTTTCATTGAAACCCATCATCTTGTCGAAACTGCCGATGCCGGAGGCAGCCAATGTCTTGATCGGACCGGCGGAAACCGCATTCACGCGTATGCCCTTTGATCCCAAGCTGTGCGCCATATAGCGTACATTGGCTTCCAGGCTGGCCTTGGCCAAGCCCATGACATTGTAGTTGGGCATGGTGCGTTCGGCGCCGAGATAGCTTACCGTGAGCAGGCTGGCGTTGCGTCCTTGCATCAGCGGCAAACCAGCCTTGGCCAGGGCGGCGAAGCTGTAGGAACTGACATCGTGGGCGACGCGGAAATGTTCGCGTGTGACCGAGTCGAGATAGTCGCCATCGAGGGCGGCTTTGGGCACGAAGGCCACGGAATGTACGATGATGTCGAGGCCATCCCAGCGCTCACCGAGCGCGGCGAACATGGCTTCGATCTGTGCATCGTCGGAAACATCGCACGGCAGTATGATGCTGGAATCGAAATCGGCGGCGAGTTTGCCGACTCTTTCCTCGAATTTGTCCATCTGGTAGGTGAACGCCAGTTCGGCGCCTTCGCGCTTCATTGCTTCGGCAATGCCGTAAGCGATCGAGCGGTTGCTCAACAGGCCGACGATTAATGCGCGTTTCCCGGCAAGAAATCCCATGTGCTGCTTCCTTAATTTGATGATGAGGTGTGGCTGGCCGGAGATTAGTGCCCGGCGCCCGGCTTGCGAGCCGATCTCGGATCGAGGGCGTCTCTGAGGCCCTCGCCGAGCAGATTATAACCCAACACGGTAATCAGGATGGCGAAGCCCGGGAACAGCGACAGCCACCAGGCGAACTGGATGTATTCCTTGCCATCGGTGAGGATGTTGCCCCAGGATGCCTGCGGCGCCTGTACGCCGAGGCCGAGGAAGCTCAAGCCGGATTCGACCAGCACGGCGCTGGCGACGCCAAGCACGAAGCTGACGATGATGGGCGTCAGGCTGTTGGGCAGCAGGTGACGGAAGATCAGTCGGTGATCGCGTGCGCCCAGGGTGCGTGAAGCCAGTACGAATTCGCGGCCGTGCAGGCTCAGGAATTCGGCGCGTATGAGCCGTGTGACGCCCATCCACGAGGTGAGCCCGATGACGATCATGATGTTCCAGATCGACGGATTCAGAAAGGCAATCACGGCGAGAATCAGGAAAAAGGTCGGGATCGACAACATGATGTCGACCAGGCGCATGATGATGACGTCGCACCAACCGCGATAGTAGCCCGCAATTGCCCCGAGCACGATGCCGATTGCGGTGGCGATGCCGACGGCGACGATGCCGACTAGCAGCGAAATGCGTGCGCCGTAGAGCATGCGCGAGAACACGTCACGGCCCAAACCATCCGTGCCCATCCAGTGTGCGCTCGACGGCGGCAGCAGGATGGCCTTGACGTCGATCGCATTGGGGTCAAACGGTGCCAGCCAGGGCGCGGCCAGCGCCAGCAGCAGCATCAGGCTGATGATGATGAAGCCGACCAGTGCCAGCGGATTGGACAATGCTTTGCCCCACAAGGCGCGATTCATGCCACGATCTTCTTCATTGCAACACGCCTCGGCGTACGCGCGGATCGGCCCAGGCATAAGCCAGGTCGGCCAGCAGGTTGCCCAGCAGTGTCAGTGCCGAGCCTATGGTCAGAATGCCCATAATGACCGGGAAGTCGCGCATGAGCACGGCGTCGTAGAACAATTTCCCCATGCCCGGGATGGCGAAAATGGATTCGGCGATGACCGAGCCGCCGATGAGGCCGGGAATCGACAGGCCGAATATGGTGATCAGAGGCAGTAGTGCATTACGCAACGCATGACGGAAAATCACGGTGTCTCCCTTGAGTCCCTTGGCGCGTGCAGTTGTGATGTAGTCCTGATGCAGTACGTCGAGCATGCCGTTACGCACAAACAGTGAAATGCCGGCGAGGCCGCTCAGCGCCGAAATGAAGACGGGCAGCACCAAATGTTCCAGCGTGTCGCCAATTCTGGCATACCAGGCCAAATTGTCATGCCCCAGACTGTGCAGGCCGGAAATAGGTAGCCAATCATGTACTACGCCGGTCCAGTACATGAGTAATAGCGCCAACCAGAAGCCGGGGATGGCGAAGCCGATGAAAACGAACAGTGTGATGGCGCGATCCGGCGTTCGATTCTGTGTCAGGGCCGAAACTATGCCCAGCGGCAGTGCCACGGCAATGATGAGCGCCAGTCCCAGCGCGTTGATCAGCAGCGTGATCGGTAGCGCTTCCTGGATCATGCCTTTGGTGACGTTGCCCTGCGCATCCTGACGTTGCCAGAACACCGGTCGCTGATGCGAGGCAAACGAGTTGCCGAAATCCAGCGTTGCCATACGTTTGAGCCAGAATCCATACTGCACCAGCACCGGCTTGTCGAGGTTGTACATCTCGCGCAGTTTCTGGCGCGATTCGGCGCTGGCCTTGGGATTGAATCCGGCTTCCGTCGTAGTAATGTCGCCCGGCGCCAAGTGCATGATCAGGAAAGAAACCAGGCTGATGCCTACCAGTAGCGGCACCATCCAGAACAGTCGCTTGAGCAGGTATTTGGTCATTGCGCGGTCAGCTCGGTACGACGCAATGCGCGTGGAATGTACCAGTCATAAGAGTTGTAGCCTATACCCGCCGGCGGCGCAGGATTGGCGATGCCTCTGACGCGTCGGTGGATAGCGGGCAAGCCGTAACCGGCGTAGAGGTAAACCACGGGGCTGTCCTCGAGCAGAATCTTGGCGAACTGGTGATAGATTTTCATGCGCTTGTCGGGATCGAGCTCAAGCCGGCCTTGTTCCAGCAGTTTGTCCACGCGCGGATTGCTGTAGCCGATGAAGTTGAATTGTCCCGGGCCCTGCTGCGAAGAATGCCAGATGCTGAACTGATCCGGATCCAGTGACAAACCCCAGCCCAGCAGTACGACGTCGAAGTCGCAAGTCTTGATATAGCGGCCGACGAAGCTCGCCCATTCCAGCACGCGTATCTGCACGTCGATGCCGATTTCCCGCAGCCGGCGCTGGATCAGTACCGCGCTCATTTCGCGCTGCTTGTTCTGGTTGGTCAGGATCTCGAAAGCAAGCGGATTGCCGTTACGGTCGAGAATGCCGTCGCCGTCATGGTCGTCGAAGCCGGCTTCGCGCAGCAGCGCTCGGGCTTTTGCTACATCGTAAGGGTAGGGCTTGAGGTCGGGATTGGTCCAGCGCGTACCGGGCTTGTAGGGCGAGGAAACCGGCTCGCCCAGGCCCAGCAGCACGCCATCGATGAGTTCCTGCTTGTCGATGGCATAGTTGATGGCCTGACGCACGCGTACATCGTCGAATGGCTTGTGCTTGAGGTTGAAACCGAGGTAGGTATAGCTGTTGCCGAGCTCTTTGTAGCGCGCAATCTTCTTATCGAGATCCGGCCGTGCCGGGAAAATCCGCGCGTACTGGATCGGATTGAGTCCCATGGAATCGATATTGTCGGCCAGCAGTTCGAGGAATTGCGAGGCAACATCGGGAATAAAGCGCGACACCAGCCTTTCTATCTTGGCCTGGCCTTGGGTGGCATAGGGATTACGCGTCAGCGCAATACGCTCGCCATTGTCCCACCGATCGAGTTTGTAATAATTGCTGCCGACGGGGTGGCGAGCGAACGTCGTGGTGTTGATATCCTGGCCCTGCAGGATGTGCTTGGGCAGAATCTGCAAGCCGGCCCAGGAATCGAGCGCCGGTGCGTAGGGTTGCGCATAGCTGACGCGGAAGGTCAGCGCATCGGGCGCTTCGGCTTTTTGTACCAGCTTGTAATCGGCACCATAGGGTGTGCGGGTATGGTCATCGGTGACGAGCTGCCAGGTGAACAGCACGTCGGCGCTGGTCAGCGGCTTGCCGTCAGACCATTTCATGTCGGGCTTGAGGTGGAAGGTAATGGTCTTCTGGTCGGAGGAGATATCCCACGCTTGCGCCAGCTCGCCTTCCAACTCGAGATTCTTGTCGTACTTGAGCAAGCTGTTGAAGATATTGGCTGCGATGGCGGAAGCCGCCGATTCGCCTGCAATCATGGCGATGAGGCCGCTAGGTTCGGCGATCATGGCATCGATCATCGTGCCGCCTGATTCGACCGGGTAGGCGGCCTGGTAATCCGGCTGTGGGCCGGCAGGTGGTTCACTGCATGCGACCAGGCTTAGGCAGCCAGCCATGAGCAGCTTGCACCAATGTTTGCCAGACAACGAATCGGCCAATATGCGTATTGCCATCGTATGTCCGGAGCCTGTGGCCGTCAGGCCTCGTCCGGACTGGCGACCGTCAGCTTATGACCGGGAACGATGCGGGATCCCTTGATATTGTTCCAGCGCTGCAGGTCGTCCAGGGCGACGTCGAACTTGCGTGCGATGCTGCCCAGCGTATCGCCGCGCTTGACGACATAATGCAGAACCGGCTGGTTGCCGGCGGTTTTGCGTATTGGCGCCGCGGTTTCGGCATCGGCCAGGATCAATAGTTTTTGCGCGACATTGATGCGGCTGTTCCTGAGCTTGTTCAAAGCCATGAGTTGCTTGACTTGCATGCCATAGCGTTTGGCGATGAGTTGCAGATTTTCCCCGCTCTTGACGATATGGAATCGGCTGGCTGCTTTCTTGCCGCTGCTGTTCATCGGATTGGCGGCATGGTCGCTGACGGCGATGACGGATTGAGCGCTATCCTGCTGGTTCGCCACCAGCAAGGCCTTGGCGCTCACCAATTTGTTGCGCAAGGGCAGGCCGTTGATACTGCGCAATTCGCTGACGTTCATGCCGAATTTGCTGGCGATGCTTGTCATCGATTCGCCACGTTTGGCATGGTAGGTCTGCCAGCTGACCAGCGGCTGGTCGAAACCGGCCAAGTTGACGGCAAAGGTCGGAGCGGCATCGACCGGCAGCAGGATTTCGTGTGCGGCACCATTGCTGGCCAGTACCGGCCGGTTGTATTCGGGGTTGAGTGCGTTGAACTCATCAATGCTGATACCGGCCAATTGCGCCGCCACGCGGGCATCGATCTGTTGCGGCGCGCTGACTGTAGTGAAGTAAGGCTGATCGGGCAACGGTGCAATTTCCACACCAAAACGTTCCGGAAAGGTCACCAGATTCTTGATTGCCTGCAGCTTGGGCACATAATTCATGGTTTCCGCAGGGAGTGCCAGATGTGCGTAATCCGTGGCCAGGCCGCGCTTGCGGTTGTGTTCGATGGCGCGCATGACTGTACCTTCGCCGGCATTGTAGGCGGCCAGTGCCAGATCCCAGGTGCCGAACATGACGTGCAGTTTTTGCAGGTAATCGAGGGCAGCGTCGGTGGCCGCCGTGATGTCGCGGCGGTTATCGATCCACCAGTTCTGCTTGAGCCCGAAGTGACGGCCGGTAGCCGGCATGAACTGCCAGAGCCCCGAAGCATGGCTGCGCGAATAGGCTTGAGGGTTATAGGCGCTTTCCACCATGGGTAGCAGGGCGATTTCGGTCGGCATGCCGCGTTTCTGCACTTCCTCGACGACGTAGTAGAGGTATTTCCGGCTGCGCTCCAGCATGCGCTTGATGTAATCGGGGCGGGCGGCATACCACGATTCGTGCGTGGCGGTATACGGCGAGGTCTGCGGCGGCAGGGCATATCCCTGCTTGATGCGTTGCCATACGTCGCCGGCAGTCGCGGTCTCGGCCGTGTTTGGGTTATCGAGCAACGGCTCGGCGAAGGCTGGGTCCAGCATAGGGCTCAGGCTGAGATTGGTGTCGTCCAGGATAATGATCTCGTCGCCTACCAGATTGCTGTCGGCCATGACGGGCAAGGAAAGCGGCAAGCCCAGCAATAGCAGCAGTCTTGGCAGTGACTTCAACATCATTATGGTGTTTCCCCGGCAGTAGCGTTTGAGTTTTACGATGTTAGCGAACTAAGGCCACAGGCGTCAAGGAAGACCTTACCTTAGAATTCGGTATTAGTATACTGATTAATAATGATTTCTCATCTCACGAATGGCGGTAAAAACCTGCAGCTTATCGGCTTTTCCATCAGCAATGGCCGCTTGTATCGCAGCGCTGCCGCAACGCAGGAAAGGATTGGTCTGGCGTTCGAGGCCGATGTTGCTGGGCAGGGTAGGCTCGCCTTTCGCTCTTGTCGCCGCAGCTTGCTGCTGGCGTGCCGCCAATAATGCATTGTCAGGGTCCAGCGCGCGGGCAAAACGAAGGTTGTGTTCGGTATATTCGTGCGTGCAGTAAACCGCAGTCTCTTCGGGCAAGGCGGCCAGGCGCTGCAGCGAAGTGTGCATCTGCGCTGGCGTGCCTTCGAACAGCCGGCCGCAACCGGCAGCAAACAGCGTGTCGCCACAGAAAAGGCAATTTGCGCCATAATAAGCCACATGGTCCAGGGTGTGCCCTGGCACTTCCATGACCATGAGCTCGAGCTCGATGGCATCCAGCTGGACGTGATCGCCTTCCGCTACCGGCGTGTGAGAGAAATCGTAGTGTCCCCGTTCTGGCGCAAAAACAGGCACTGAATGATTGTGCAAGAGCGTTTCCACTCCGCCGATGTGATCGGCATGATGATGGGTGATGAGGATGGCGTCGAGTTCAAGCGAATTGCGATCCAGCGCATCGATCACCGGCCCGGCATCGCCAGGGTCGACCACGACGACGCGATGACCGCGCTTGATCAGCCAGATATAATTATCCTCAAAGGCAGGAATGGGTAGAACTTCCAGGCTGGGCTGCATCATTCCTCGATCATTTGTTGTTAGGGCGCGAATGTCAATAGAGCATCAGGACCAATGGCTGCAGACGTCGCTCGGCAATTACCTGCAGGGCCAGGAGCAGGCCTTGTTCGACCACGCGGTCAGCGACATATTCGGTTTCAATGCCGTACAAGTCGGCCTGCTATCCATGGATTTGCTGCGCAATTCACGCATGCCGTTCTGCCTCAGGACCGATATCGACGGCGGTGCGGTACGTTGCGAACCTAGTCAATTGCCGTTCATGAGCAACAGCATAGACCTGCTGCAGTTGCCACATGCGCTGGAATTCAGTGAAAATCCGCATCAGACCCTGCGCGAGACCGAGCGTGTGCTCGTGCCCGAAGGCCATATCATGATCAGCGGCTTCAATCCGATCAGCAGCTGGGGCCTGAAGCGGCTAATGGCCAAGGAAGAAGGTTATCCGTGGAACGGCAATTTCCTGACTTTGCTGCGAATCAAGGACTGGCTGGCGCTGCTTGGTTTCGAAGTAACCGCTACGCGCATGGCCTGCTATGCGCCGCCATGCCGTAATCCATCCTGGTTGGGGCGCTTCCAGGGGCTGGACCAGGCGGGCGGGCGCTGGTGGCCGATGATGGGCGGAATCTATTTCGTTATGGCTAAAAAGCGCGTGCTTGGCATGCGGCTGATCCGCCCCCATTGGCAGACAGCCAAGCTCAAGTCCAAACTGGTGCCTACGCCTTCACAGAAAAACGACACCACTTTCAACGATAACAATGAGTTTTCATGGATAACACCAAACAAGTCACCATCTATGCCGACGGCGCCTGCAAGGGCAATCCCGGCCCGGGGGGCTGGGGCGCCTGGCTTAGTTGCGACGGCCGCGACAAGGAACTGTTCGGCGGCGAGCCTTCGACTACCAACAACCGCATGGAGCTGACCGCCGTGATACGCGCACTGGAAGCACTCAAGCGGCCGAGCAAGGTAAGCGTCTATACCGATTCGGTCTATGTGCAGAAAGGCATTACCGAATGGATACATTCCTGGAAGGCGCGCGGCTGGCGAACCAGCGGCAAACAGCCGGTCAAGAACGAAGCCTTGTGGCGCGAGCTCGACGTGCTGGCGCAGATGCATGACATCGAATGGATCTGGGTCAAAGGCCATGCCGGCAATATCGGCAACGAACGTGCCGATGCACTCGCTAACAAGGGCGTGCTGCAAGCACAGGTTTCACCTGCTGTCGTCAGCGGCGGATAGCAGCGATGCGCCAGGTATTCCTCGACACCGAAACCACAGGCCTCGATCACAATCTTGGCCACCGCATCATCGAAATTGCCGCGGTGGAGGTGATCAATCGCCGCATCACGCGTAATCATTTCCATATCTATCTCAACCCCGACCGCGAGATCGACGCAGGTGCGCAGGAAGTGCACGGCATCACGCTGGAATTCCTGCAGGACAAACCGCGCTTTGCCGAGATCGTCCCCGATTTCGTGCAGTTTGTCGCCGATGCCGAGCTCATTATCCATAACGCCCCGTTCGACGTCGGCTTCCTCAATGCCGAGCTTGGCCGGGTAGGGCACCATGTGCTTGAACGTTGCTGCAGCAGCATTATCGATACGCTGAGAATGGCCAAGGAAATGCGGCCGGGGCAGCGCAACAACCTGGATGCCTTATGCCGCCATTTCGGTGTCGACAATTCCCGGCGGACCTTGCACGGCGCGTTGCTCGATGCCGAGCTGCTGGCCGATGTCTATCTGGCGATGACGCGCGGCCAGGAAAGTCTCATGATGGCGCTGGAGGATACGCCGC
>CBILOJ010000048.1:0-10960 GCA_966238525.1 uncultured Methylophilaceae bacterium
GTATTTCGCACGTAGCCGAACTGGCCAGAATGCAGCCGGATTATCTGGGATTCCGCGGGGCTCTGTGCTTGGGTGAGGAAAGAAAATCGACGGTAAGCCGCGACAAAGCACGCGCATTATGCGAAATGTTGCAAAAATACAACATTCCGGGGCATAGTGGGCCGAAGGCACAGGACGTGCAAGGTTATGCGTTGCATCGCAATTAAGCTTTGCGCTATAGTGAATCGCACCTGCATCCAAATTATTGGCAGTAACAAATTTCTTAAGTGGAGTGAACTAATGAAAAATAATTTACTTAAAATCGCTGTTGCCGGGGCGTTCAGCTTCATGGCTGTAAGCGCGTTCGCCGAAGAGGCTTATGATGGTGCTTGGTACGCTCTGCCGGGCGTGAGCGTCATGAATGCCGATAGTGAGCTTGATGCTGAAGATACCAGCGTCGGCGGTTTTCTGCGTTTTGGTAAGGAAGTCAGCCAGCACTGGGACGTACAGATTGGCCTGACTCACAATCGCGCTGACGAAGATGACTCGGCCTACACCGGTGGTGATTACAGACAAAATCTGCTGGGTGTGGACGCACTCTACATGTTCAGCCGTGACAAGTTCCGTCCATTCTTGCTCGCCGGTTTGGGTGTGGCACATAACAAGCTTGACTATAGCAGCGCTACTTCCGGTCGTTATGGCAGCAGCCAGAACTCCCTGATGGCCAATGTCGGTCTGGGTTTCCAATATCTGTTCAGTGAGCGTTTCGGTGTGCAAGCTGACCTGCGTCACGTTGTAAGCCGTGCGGAAACCGGTTTTGCTGGCAACCGTGATCTGGAATATGTTGGCAACAACTACCTCAACATCGGCGCGATCTTCCGCTTCGGCGCTCCGGAAAAGGCAGTTGAGCCAACGCCTGAGCCGATGCCAGTTGCGGCATTGCCTGAAATTGAGCCGGCGCCTGCAGCAGAGCCATTGCCGCCGCTGCAAGGCCCAGAAAAGCCTGCTTTCGAAAAAGTTACCCTGCAATCCGAAGTTCTGTTTGGCTTTGACAAGGATGTTCTGCGGGAAGAGGGCAAGGCTCGCCTTGACACCGAAGTTGTCGAGAAGATGAAGGCTCATCCTGAAGTTGAGCTGGTGCTGATCACCGGCCATACCGACCGCATCGGCACGACTGCCTACAATCAAAAGCTGTCCGAGCGCCGTGCTCAGGCTGTCAAGAAGTACCTGATTAACCAAGGTATTGCAGAAAGCCGTCTGCATACGGTTGGCAAGGGTGAGTCCGAGCCTGTCGTTGGTTGCGAAGGTACGCGTGGCAAGAAGGCAATCGAATGCCTGCAGCCTAACCGCCGCGTAGTTGTCGAAATCGAAGTACAACGTGCTTCCGAACAGTAAGCGTTGATTGAAGTACTTGAAGCCCCGCTATGCGGGGCTTTTTTATGAGAAAAATGACTGAAGAACACGCCAAGGAAGTTGACCTTGTCATAGTGGCGCGCTGGCTGATCCCGGTTGTGCCGCGCGGCGAAGTGTTGTCACAACATGCCGTCGTCGTTGATAACGGACGAATTAAAGATATATTGCCCGCCAACCAGGCTACTCAGCACTATAGCTCCCGTCATACTGTTGTTCTCGATCAGCACGCGTTGATTCCCGGGCTTATCAATCTGCATACACATGCCGCCATGACACTGATGCGCGGCTTGGCCGACGATATTGCACTGATGCCTTGGCTGGAGCAGCATATCTGGCCTGCGGAGAAGCGCTGGGCGTCGGAACGGTTCGTAGAAGAGGGCGCTCTGCTTGCCTGTGCAGAAATGTTGGGTGGCGGAACCACGTGCTTCAACGACATGTATTTTTTCCCGCGATCGACCGCGCAAGCCGCTACACGTGCTGGCATGCGCGCTCAGCTCGGTCTGGTCGTACTTGAGTTTCCCTCGAATTATGCCAACGATGCCGATGATTATCTGCAGAAGGGATTCGAAGCCAGGGACGATCTGCGTGATAATCCACTGCTGTCTTTCAGCCTGGCACCGCACGCGCCATACACAATCGAAGACCGTACTTTTGAGCGAATCGTGACTTATGCCGAGCAACTCGGCCTCGGCATACACACGCATCTGCAGGAAACCCACGACGAGATTGCCAATAGCATGACGCGCTACGGTATGCGCCCTCTGCAACGATTGGCAGAGCTCGGGTTGCTGGGCCCCAATTTTCTGGCAGCGCATTGCGTACACATGGAATCACGAGAAATGGAGCTGCTCGCCAGCTACGGTTGCCATGTGGCACATTGTCCTAATTCCAATCTCAAGCTCGGGAGCGGCATTGCCCCTGTGAGCCAGATGCTTGAGCACGGCATCAACTTAGGTTTGGGAACCGATGGCGCAGCGAGCAATAATCGTCTCGATATGTTTAACGAAATGCGCACAGCAGCGCTGCTGGCAAAAGGGACAAGTGCAGATGCTACAATACTTCCGGCTACCCAGGCTTTGGAACTGGGTACCATCAACGCTGCCAAAGCGCTAGGTTTGGAGGACAGCATAGGTTCCATCGAGATCGGGAAACACGGCGATTTGGCTGCAGTGCGTATCGCTGATGTTGAAACGTCGCCGTGCTTCAATCCAGTAAGTCATCTTATTTATGCCGCTGGGCGCGAACATGTCAGTCATGTCTGGGTGGCCGGCGAGCTGCGTTATCAGCAGGGCGGCTATGCCGGCATGGAGCCGGCTGAACTCAAGGAAATAGCTTCAGTATGGCAATCGAAACTAGCCCCGATCGAATGAATGCCGCAAACGTAGATCAGGCGGAATTGCAGAAATTCTCGGCACTTGCGCATCGCTGGTGGGATCCGAATAGCGAATTCAAACCCTTGCATGAAATTAATCCCTTGCGCCTGGGTTTCATCGAACAGCAGACGTCGCTCGCAGGGCAGCGCGTTCTCGATGTCGGCTGCGGTGGCGGCATCTTGTCGGAATCCATGGCTCAGAAGCAGGCTCAAGTGCTCGGCATAGATTTGGGTGAAAAGGCGCTTAAAGTGGCGCAATTGCACAAGCTGGAGAGTGGCATTGAACTGGAATATCGCTTGGTTTCAGTCGAAGCCCTGGCTCAGGAAATGCCCGCGAGCTTCGATGTCGTCACCTGCATGGAAATGCTGGAGCATGTTCCGGATCCGGCAGCAGTGGTGCGCGCTTGTGCAGCATTGGTAAAACCTGGGGGAAATGTCTTTTTTTCCACCATCAATCGTAATCCCAAGGCTTATCTCTATGCCGTGCTTGGTGCCGAATACGTGCTTAATCTGCTACCGCGCGGCACGCATGATTACGACAAGTTCATCAAGCCCTCGGAGTTGACTGCCTGGTGCCGTCAGGCCGGCCTCAACGTTCAGACGTCGGCGGGTATGGAATACAATCCATTGACGGGCCAATACCGACTGGATACGAACGTTTCGGTCAATTACCTGCTACATGCGGTGAAGTAAGCCGTGCTCCAGCTGATATTGTTCGATCTCGACGGTACACTGCTCGATACTGCACCGGATCTCGGCCTTGCACTCAATATGCAGCGTGAGCGCCACGGTTTACCGCCTTTGTCTCAGGATACGATACGGCCTTATGCCTCTCACGGATCCAAAGGCCTGCTGTCTGTCGGCTTCAGCCTTACGCCGGAGCATGTAAATTTTGGTGATATGCGCGAAGAATACTTGGCGATTTACGATGAGGTCATGACGCAATCGCCCGTGCTATTCGACGGTATGCAGGAACTGCTCAATGCTATCGAGCGTAAAGAATTGCGCTGGGGTATCGTCACTAATAAGCCACGCCGCTTTACCGGCCCCATTCTTAAAAAAATCGGACTTGATAGCCGGGCTGCTTGCGTCGTGTGCGGAGACGATGCTGCACGCGCCAAACCATATCCGGATACTTTGCTCAAAGCCTGCGAATTGACCGGCACGCGCGTCGATGAATGCCTTTATGTGGGCGATGCCGAGCGCGATATCCAAGCCGGCAAGGCGGCAGGCATGCGTACCGTGATCAGTCTCTACGGCTATATCGATGGTGCGGACAAGCCGCACGAATGGGAGGCGGATGGTGCAATTCAGCATCCATCCGAGCTTCTGGCTCTGCTTTAGGTTAATACTTCAACGTACGCTGCGCCGTTCCAGCATGGCTTGCGCCAAGGTGCCGCTGTCGACGTGCTCGATTTCCCCACCCATCGGCAATCCACGTGCGATTCGGCTGACCTTGAGACCGCGCGCGCGCAGTAATTCGCTGACATAGTGTGCTGTCGCTTCACCTTCCACAGTGTAATTGGTGGCAAGAATGATTTCTTCGACGACACCGTCTTGTGCCCGCTTGAGCAGACGGTCCAAGTGAATTTCACGCGGTCCGATGCCATCCAGCGGCGATAACCGGCCCATGAGCACGAAGTACATGCCATTGAAGGCATGGGTCTGTTCCAGCATCATGAGATCGGTGGGCATTTCCACTATGCAAAGCAAGGAACCATCGCGATGACTGGAAGCACATAGCGGGCAGACCTCCAGCTCGCTAAAATTATTGCAAAGACTGCAATGGCTGACGACCTGTAGTGCGTTGCCTAGCGATGTTGCCAGCTGCTCCGCACCTTTACGGTCGTACTGTAGCAAGTGGTAGGCCATGCGCAGAGCCGATTTTGGACCAACGCCGGGCAGGCAACGCAATGCCTCGACAAGTTGTTCCAGGGCTGGCGGGTTGTGCATGGATTGGATCGATTCGTCGATTAGAACGGCAATTTCATACCGGCCGGCATGAGACCGCCCATGCGCTCCTGTGTCGTGGCTTCCGCTTTGCGCGCGGCATCATTGAGCGCGGTGACGATCAGGTCTTCCAGCATTTCCTTGTCATCGCCCATCAGGCTGTCGTCAATACTGACGCGCCTGACCTCGTTACGACAGGTCATCACCACTTTTACCATGCCGGAGCCGGCTTGGCCTTCGACTTCGATATTCGCCAGTTCGGCCTGCGCACGCTTCATATTTTCTTGCATCTGCTGGGCCTGTTTCATCAGGTTGCCCATGCCGCCTTTCATCATGCTCTGATCTCCTATGCTTTCAATTCAGATGTTTATCAAATGGGTTTAATACTGGAGGGAATGATCTGTGCGCCGAAATCCTTGACCAGGGCTTGTACGAAATCATCCTGCCGAATAGCTGATTCTGCTTGCGACTGCAATGCGGCCTTTTCCTCGATGCGCTGCTGGGCTGGCGTATTGCCGCTGCCGCCGATAGCAAAATTTAGCTGCATCTTGCGACCGAAATAGTGGGCGATCGCCGTGCGCAGTTTTTCCTGGTAGCTGGCTTCCAGCAAATGTTTTTGCGCTTCCGGTACCGATAAGTAGATGGCATTATCCTCGTGTCGTACCAGCTCGCAGTTTTGAGCCAGCGCACGCGCCAGTCCTAGTTTCAGATTGTCTACCAGACTACGCCAATCTCCGTCGAAATTCCTGTCTTGCGCCGGGCCTGCTGTAGATGGCGCGGACATCTCCGCGTTCTGGAGTGGTATTGCGGACGCTGCCGGCTCAGGCTCTGACGCGAGTTTTGCTGTAGCTGCGGGCCGCGGGATAGCAACAGGCGCCGGCGCTGTATGGGCGACGGTTTTCTTGCCCGGCACGGCGTCATGGCCACTGGGTGTAAAAGCCAGCATGCGCAGCAAGGTCATGGTAAAGCCGGCATATTCATCAGGGGCCAGGCCTAGATCGCGACGCCCCAGCAAGGCAATCTGATAATAGAGCTGAATGTCTTCCGGACTGATCTTGCCGCTGAGTTCAAGCAGTTTTTCGCGCTCCGGCAAATCTGCCGCCAGGCTTTCGGGCACCGTCTGCACCACCGCGACCTGATGCAACAGGTTGGCCAAGTCGACCAATGCGGTATCGAATGACAGGCTACGCTGATCCATCGCTTGTGCTTGCGCTAGCACGGCGGCGCCATCACGTTCGACGAGAGCATCAATCAATGCGTATAAATAGCCTTGATCAACTGCGCCCAGCATGGCGCGGACTTCGTTTTCTCGCACAGCTTCGCCGCCGTAGGCGATAGCCTGATCGAGCAGGGACAGGGCATCGCGCATACTGCCGGATGCCGCGCGCGCGAGAAGCTGTAGTGCCACCGGCTCGCAGGCGATGCCTTCCTGCGTCAGCACTGTCTGCAAGTGTTCGGCGATAGCCGCTACCGACATCTGACGCAAATTG
The DNA here is from genome assembly GCA_966238525.1 of uncultured Methylophilaceae bacterium. Lineage (GTDB taxonomy): Bacteria > Pseudomonadota > Gammaproteobacteria > Burkholderiales > Methylophilaceae > CBILOJ01. Next base: position 6,205 of record CBILOJ010000048.1, read on the forward strand.
AATTGCAGACAGCGCGACAACACGGTAACGGGAAGCTTTTGCGGGTCGGTAGTGGCAAGGATGAACTTGACGTGGGCGGGCGGCTCTTCCAGCGTCTTCAGCATGGCGTTGAAAGCATTGCGCGACAACATGTGCACTTCATCGATGATGTAGACCTTGAAGCGGCCGGCGGTCGGCGCATATTGAGCGTTTTCGAGCAATTCGCGCATGCTGTCGACTTGCGTATTGGAGGCGGCGTCCACCTCCAGCATGTCGACAAAACGCCCTTTGTCGATATCGAGGCAAGCAGCGCATTGTCCACAGGGATGGGCGGTAACGCCGGTTTCGCAATTAAGCGATTTGGCTAGGATGCGAGCCAACGTGGTTTTGCCGACACCGCGCGTGCCGGTGAAAAGATAGGCATGGTGCAGGCGCTGCTGGTCGAGCGCATTGGTCAGCGCGCGCACTACATGGTCTTGTCCTACCAGTGCGTCAAATGACTTGGGTCGCCATTTACGTGCAAGAACCTGATAACTCATCAAGAAGGCAATTCGATTTGATCAAGGCCTAACTTTAGCCCAAATTGGAATTTGCGTGTAAGACGTCGAGAAGACATGGCCTAATGCGCGGGTGCTAAGGGAAGTAGGGCGAGCCTGACCCCGGCACTTGCTTTAATAGTTGTGGCTGCTTCCTTCCGGACCTGACCAGATTGGCTATTTAACAATGCGGGGAGGCCCGCTGCCGTCATTCTACCCAAAACACGCCATTCAGGCTACGCGTTATATGCTAACTGGGTAGGGTCACTACATGCCCGAGGGAGTATTAAAAAATGACAATGCAGCGAAGGCGGAAAATAGAGCAGACAGTATGATTTGCCCATCGCATCGCAATGTTTGTCATCATACATATTACGGACACATCCTCCGGGTACATTATTGTTGAGCTATCGTGCTATAGATAATCATCATTGGAGACAATATGTCGGTCAGCAGCCCAGTGGATCAATCACCAAAATTGCCTTCCGAATACGAATTCAGAATCAGCGACGAACAAAAATGGAAGGATATTGCAGAGGAAGAATTCGAGGTGTCGAGCAATCACAGCCCGATGAAGAATTACACGCCAGAATTCCTGAAGCAGATCAATTGATGACGGAAATCTAGTGGCGGAGAGGGCGGGATTCGAACCCGCGTTAGGCTATTAGCCTAAACACGCTTTCCAGGCGTGCGACTTAAACCACTCATCCACCTCTCCGCAGGAGGCGGGATTATATCCCAACTCATGCCACATACCAAACCTACACCCAGGCCTTGCCTCGGTTAATCTAATTAAATTGATACTCAAGCCAAAGCACTGAGATAACCGCTCCACAATTTCTGTGGATAAGCCCTATGGTTTTATGTGGAGGTAATCAGAATGCTTGCTCAGTCAGGTAGATAAATAATTGATCAATTAGGAATCAGTTTTATTTTGGTTTTGATGTTATTGAATATTAAACAATTAATTACGTAGTTTAATTAACTCTAATCCTAATGAGATGTGTATAAATAATCACCATGACACATAATCCGCCGCATCTTCGGCCCGGCTTTACTCTGAATAATTTTGCGACTACACTTTCCGGAAAGGTTCCGCCGGGAACCGCACGGATGCTAGTTCTAGCACTGCACTAAGATGTTCCTTCCTACAGACCGGGCATAACGAAGCATGGAAAAAAAAGAGATAGAAAAGCTATTTGACGATCTCGCTGAAGCCACGGGTGAAGCGATCGCACTGGTGGCGAGCGCAATCGCGAGGCAGACCGATGCCGAGATAGTTTGTGAACAATTAAGGGCAAAGCTCAACATGCACAGAAGCATGGACGGCAACGATCTCGCGAGACGTATTGCCATGCAGTCGCTTAATGCACTCGAAGAAGAGTGCGAAATCCAGAAACCAGCCAATCACTAAAACTCCAAGCCGGCTCCGCGAAGCGTCCGGCTATCAGCCGGCCTTGTTCGACCGCTTCGGTTGCGCTTCCCCGATATGTGCCGTACCACGCCTGGTAGCCAATTCCATCTGTTTCTGCCGTTCACTGGCACTGGCACGCTGTGCATCCGACAAACTGTGATCGCAGTACGGGCAGGCGACCCCTTCAATATATTGAGCGCTTTTCTTGTCTTCGAGTGTTATCGGATGGCGGCAGGCATGGCATAGCTCGTGTTTGCCCAGTTCCAGGCCATGGCCAACGGCAACCCGCTGATCGAAAACGAAACACTCGCCCCGCCACAAACTTTCTGCGGCCGGTATTTTTTCCAGATATTTGAGTATGCCGCCTTGCAGGTGGTATACCTCTTCAAAGCCTTGCTCCAGCATGAATGACGAGGCTTTCTCGCAACGTATGCCGCCGGTGCAGAACATGGCCACTTTCTTGTGCCTGGCTGGATCGAGATTGGTTTTGACGTATTGCGGAAACTCGCGGAATGTCTTGGTTTTCGGATCAAGCGCACCCTGGAAGGTGCCGATGCCATACTCGTAATCATTGCGTGTATCGACCAGTACCACGTCAGGATCGGCAATCAGTGCGTTCCAGTCTTCAGGCGCCACATACGTGCCTACTTTCTTGTTGGGATTGATGCCTCTCACCCCCAGCGTCACGATTTCCTTCTTGAGTCTCACCTTCATACGGTAAAACGGCATGGCATCGGCCGACGATTCCTTATGCTCGATGCCGGCGAATCTCGGATCGGCATTCAGGTAGGCCATCAAGGCATCTATGCCGGCACGACTGCCTGCCACGGTGCCGTTGATGCCTTCCTCCGCCAGTAGCAAGGTGCCTTTGAGCCCATGTTTTACGCACAACTCCAGCAAGCCAGGTTGCATGGTCTTGTAATCGGGCAAATCCGCAAATTTATACAGCGCGGCAACGATAATTCTTGACACAAAAGAGCCTTTCTTTAATACCATGGTAGTACACATCATTTACTGAGTCGCAAAGGAGCAATCAGGTCTACTTGGTCTTTGGAATGCAGGCATGCGTTCCCTGTAAAGCAACAAGCTATACCGTATCGATAAAAAATTTCAACACGTACGCAGGAGGAGAGACAAATGCATCCACTCACGCTGTTTCGTCTGTTTTTATCGCCCACCCAAGGCTGGAGAGACTTGATGGAAGACCGACCCAGTATCCATCGCCTTTACCTCCTGCACGTCATTCCCTTTGCATTGATTCCGTCGCTGATGATCTATCTCGCTGGCCAGAGCCATAATCAGCGATTTCTCGATCTGCTCCCCGGCAACAAACTTATTATAGTAGCGGTCGCCTTCTTCCTGGTGCAGCTTGTCATCGTGCCCGCCATGGCTTCCATCGTAAGACAATTGGCCGAAGTCGCTGAAATTCATCCTTCCTACCGAGAAGCCTTTACGCTGGCTGCAGTTGCGCCTACACCGCTGTGGCTGGCGCCGCTGTTTCTGGCCATCCCGGACATTCTCGTCAATATTGGCATCACTTCATTGGCAATGCTGGCTTCGGCCGGGCTGATCTATTATGGCGTACCTACCGTTTTCGGCATAGAAGAGCAGGGCCATGCATTGCTGCTGTTCGGTGCCATTCTGATGGCAGGCGTAATCACTTGGGGGTTCCTCATGATATGTACGCTCATGGTTTGGGGCAGCGTGCAGAATCTGCAATTTGCTGTCGCTGCTACGGCAGGCACCTAGCTAGACAGTAACAGTATCTTGGGCAGGAGAATGCCGCCGCCTGTCCTTTCTCGCTGCGTGCCGTGAACGAATGCCGAGCCTGACAGTCGTATCGACTATCAGTTGTTCGGCAGTTCATTCATTTCTGCTATTGGTGCAGGGGTATACCTAAGTTCTTATGATTAAAGCAATTGTTGCGCTGCTTTTCGGCCTCGCTTTTTCGACGGCACAGGCGGCGTGTGACGGTCTTCTCGATTATCAGTTCACTACGTTGCAAGGCGAGCACATGGATTTGTGCGACTATCGCGAGCAACCCATACTCGTAGTCAATACCGCAAGCAAATGTGGCTTCACGCCGCAATTCGAGCAGCTCGAGGCCATGTACGAGCGCTATCACGAGCATGGGCTGCTGATCGTCGGCTTTCCTTCGAATGACTTCAAGCAGGAGCTTTCGAGCAACAAGGCGATCGGCGATTTCTGCAAATCGACTTACGACGTGCAATTTCCCATGGCCGCAAAAAGCTCGGTGGTAGGATCTGCAGCCAACGCATTCTATCGACGGCTAGCTACCGCCACAAATGAACCGCCCATGTGGAATTTTTACAAATACCTTATATTGCCGGGCTCGGAAAAGGTCTATGTCTACAGTAGCGACCATGAACCCACCTCACCGGAAATTATGGATCGGCTGCGGCCTTACTTAAAGTAGAAGATTAATATAGCTATTTATTTATTTGTTTTTAAAAAATAGTTAATAACATTGCTGTCCAGCATGCGCCCTGTAAAATAGGCGCATGAATCAAAATTCAATCCCTTACGCAACACTGGACCCAAGTTGCATCCTCGATGCGCTCGACAGCATCGGCGCTCATAGCGATGGACGTTTGCTCGCACTCAACAGTTACGAGAATCGCGTTTATCAGATCGGCATGGAAGAGGGGCCGCCACTGGTGGCCAAGTTTTATCGTCCGCAACGCTGGACGGACGACGCGATACTGGAAGAGCATACGTTCGTGCAGGCGTTGGCGGCAGCCGAGATTCCGGTGGTGCCTCCGCTGGTATTTGCCGGAAATTCCTTGCATCATTTTGCCGGATTCCG